>NZ_CAUQJA010000003.1:0-133839 GCF_963518475.1 uncultured Streptococcus sp.
ATAGCCCTGGGACAAACCACCCGTTTGACGGGTGGTCATGATTGTGGGAAGATTTACTTTCTCTTCTCCTAAAATTGTGTTTTTGCCCCACCTATCTGCTATGTTGCAAATTTATAAATTGTCTAAATTAACTACATCCAAACCGTGTTCTGTTAAGCGATAGATGATTGAACAGACCTCTTTTAAGAAACGACGGTCATGCGAAACAGTGATGAGACCGCCTGGATAGGTGGCAAAGAGTTTTCTGATTTGGGGTTGAGAAGTGGGTGAAAAGTTTCGTGTGGGTTCATCCAGAAGGAGAAAGTTTGGTTTGCGCAAGACTAAATCCAAAAGCAGGAGTTTACCCTGTTGCCCGCCAGATAAGGAGCGAATTTGATGCTGCATTTCTGGATAACTGAAATTGAGACTAGCTAGATGAGATTGGATTTTCTGTAGTTCCTCTTTTTCTCCAGTTTTGCTGAGGTAGGCTATTGGTGATAAATCCAATTGCAGTTTTTTGTGGTAATCTTGTGGCATAAAACCAAGCGAAATTTCTCTTTTTGCGCTAAGCAGTTGTTGCAACTTGGCTAGCAGAGTCGATTTTCCAACACCATTTGGGCCGATGATACCGATTTTTTCTTGGCCATGGACAGTTAGTTGCAGTCCCTGAACCAAAACTCGGTCGCCAATGGACAAATTTTCTTTTTCCAATTGGATTAAGACTTTAGAAGCCGGTAATGGTTGGACATCTGAAAAGAAAAGTTTGATTTCTTCCTCTTCAAGTGGCTTTTGGGTCATGGCCTGAGCTACCCTTTCGTAGCGTTTTTCTTGAGAGAGGACAGTTTTCATCTTTTTAGCCAATAGGCGACCGGCAGTACTGTCTTTAGTAGCTCTAAGCGCAGTTTCTACATTTTGCTTGACTCGTCGATGTTTTTCCATGGTTTTATCGTAGGCTCTTTGATCGTTAGCAGCTTGCTTGCTTTGTTTGGCAAAATTAGCCTTTCTCTGCTCACTATAGCGATCATAGTCTAAATGCTCTACTAGTGTTTCCGCTTCTTTACGGTGCTTGACCAGTCGCAAGTGAACAATAGTGTCTGCCGTTTCAGAAAGAAAGTCTTCATCATGGGAAATGAAAATAACGGTTTGCCTCATCTTCTGTATCTGTCTTTTTAGCCAATCAACCGTCTCAAGGTCTAGGTCATTTGAAGGTTCATCTAGAAATAGAATCTCAAAGGGTTTGGCTAACTCATGGATGAGCTGAATTTTCAAAGCTTCGCCTCCTGATAGACTGCCAATCTCTTGGTTGCTAGCGAAGCGATCGCCATCAAAATGCAATTCCTCAGCCAAACGATAGAGGATACTGTAGTCTAAATCAAGAGAATCTAAAAAGAAGTAGTCGTGTAGACTTTTCTTTTTCAGCTCCTCGGGAAGTTTTTGAGGAATATAGGCCAGTGACTGATAGTCAGACTGGATGTCTCCCTTGATAGTGAAATCAGACAAAGTTTCCCCCATTAAAGTTTTAAGTAAGGTTGATTTGCCATTTCCTTCCTCTCCAATAATAGCTACTTTTTCCCCGTCTTGGATGGTCATGTTTAAGTCTGAGACAAGATCTCGTAAATCTTTGTTTTGTGTGATGGTCAGATGATTGATTTTTATCATATTGTTGCCCTTTCTAGAATGTCGATAGTGCATAACAAAAAGCTCTACTTTATCTAGTAGAGCCAAAGTTTATGTCAAAAAACTCTATTAATACTCTTCGAAAATCTCTTCAAACCACGTCAGCGTCGCCTTACCGTAGATATATGTAACTGACTTCGTCAGTCTTATCTACAACCTCAAAGCAGTGCTTTGAGCAACCTGCGGCTAGCTTCCTAGTTTGCTCTTTGATTTTCATTGAGTATAAAATGCCAGAAAAAGAGCATAAAAGAGTACACAAAAAGAGACAAAAACAAGATCTACTAAATAAAGGTTCTTTATTTGATAGACTTAGTTGTTCATGTCTCCCTTACCTCCGAGTATTAGTATCTCTATACTATACCTTTCAGGATATTTTGTCAACAGAAAACTGACAATTCTAATCTCTAAAATCCGAAAACAGGTCCATAAAGAGTTAGTACGTGTTTGACATGCTCATAATGAAATTTGTCATAGTTGCGCCAAGCGGTACGTGCTTGATCGTTTAGTTTTAGGCTACCAAGGCCTATCAGAAGACTGGTACGTTGGTAAAATTTCTCAAGGTCGATTAAAATACTGTTGTTCAACTTTTCCGCTTTTTTGAGCTCTTTTATAGTAGTGTTTAGCAGCTCTTGTAGTCGAGTATCATCTGCAGTACCCTGTTTGCAGCTTTGGAAACTTTTATTTAACTCGGATAGGAGTTGGGTTGCATTAGTAATGAGTTCTTTGTCTTCCATATGAGCATCCTCCTTGCTCTGATGTATTATTGCCTATAGTATAGCACTAAAAAACAAAAATGTCATAGTAAATATGTTAAAAAATCGAATTTTAATTATAAAGTTTGCCGTGCTGATTTGTAGCCTTTTCATGGTATAATCAAGAGAGTAAATCTTTATGGAGGAAGTATGAAATTAAATATTCAAGAAATTCGTAAGCAGTCTGAAGGCTTGCATTTTGAACAAATGTTAGACCTAGCCGCCGACCTACGTGCACGTAATCAAGAAATTTTAGATGTAAAAGATATCCTTGCAGTTGGAAAAGTACAGTACGAAGACCGTATGTATTTCTTAGACTATCAGTTGTCTTATACCATTGTCCTTGCTTCAAGTCGTAGTATGGAGCCAGTTGAGTTAGTTGAATCTTATCCAGTAACGGAAGTTTTCATGGAAGGCGCAACTAACCAACTAGATCAGGAAGTTTTAGACGATGATTTGGTCTTGCCTATCGAAAATGGAGAACTTGATCTTGCTGAGAGCGTGTCAGACAATATCCTACTAAATATTCCTATTAAGGTCTTGACGGCTGAAGAAGAAGCTGGTCAAGGATTTGTTTCAGGAAATGACTGGCAAATCATGACAGAGGAAGAATACCAAGCTCAACAAGCAGTTAAGAAAGAAGAAAACAGTCCTTTTGCTGGCTTACAAGGACTATTTGATGGAGACGAATAATGGTCTTGTCAAAAAAACGCGCACGAAAGGTGCTACAAGAAATCATTGCTCTTTTTCCAGATGCCAAGCCCAGTCTTGATTTTACCAATCATTTTGAACTTTTGGTTGCGGTCATGTTGTCAGCGCAGACGACGGATGCAGCGGTAAATAAGGCCACACCAGGTCTCTTTGCTGCCTTTCCAACGCCACAAGCCATGTCTGTTGCAACAGAAAGTGAGATTGCTTCACACATTTCTCGCCTGGGACTGTATCGAAATAAGGCTAAATTCCTTAAAAAATGTGCCCAACAGTTACTAGACGATTTTGATGGCCAAGTTCCTCAAACACGTGAGGAATTAGAGAGTTTAGCAGGTGTTGGTCGCAAAACAGCCAATGTAGTCATGAGTGTGGGGTTTGGGATTCCAGCCTTTGCAGTGGATACTCATGTGGAGCGTATTTGCAAACACCACGATATTGTCAAAAAATCAGCGACACCGCTTGAGGTGGAAAAACGAGTTATGGATATCTTGCCACCGGAGCAGTGGTTAGCAGCCCATCAGGCTATGATTTATTTTGGAAGAGCCATTTGCCATCCTAAAAATCCAGAGTGTGACCAGTACCCACAGTTATATGATTTTAGCAATTTATAAGATGGGGTTTCAAAAGTTTTTGCTTGATTTTAGGCTCGCTTTGTGCTATAGTATTTGATAACTAAATATTCCTTTAAACCTGTCCCGTGAGGCAGGCAAGGAGCGTGATAAAGTAGAAGGGTGGAGTCTATACTGTTTGCAGTAGGGCTTACTTAGCTATACATTTCAAGTCTCCTTGTTTAAGGAGACTTTTCTTTTTGGAGGTTTGTCATGAAGACAAAAGAAGTTGTAGACGAATTGACCGTCAAACGGGCGATTACGCGTATTACTTACGAGATTATCGAACGCAACAAAGATTTGAATAAGATCGTCTTGGCTGGTATTAAAACTCGTGGTGTCTTTATCGCCCACCGAATCCAAGAACGTTTGGAGCAGCTAGAAAATCTTTCAGTTCCTGTTGTAGAATTGGATACCAAACCTTTCCGTGATGATGTTAAAAGTGGAGAAGATACTTCTTTGGTTTCTGTCGATGTGACAGACCGCGAAGTTATCTTGGTGGATGATGTGCTCTATACAGGTCGTACCATACGTGCTGCTATTGATAATATTGTCGGTCATGGCCGTCCTGCGCGCGTGAGTTTAGCTGTTCTAGTCGATCGTGGACATAGAGAATTGCCAATCCGTCCAGATTACGTTGGAAAGAATATCCCAACCAGTCGTTCTGAAGAAATCATCGTAGAGATGGCAGAACTTGATGGCCAAGACAGAGTTCTGATTACTGAAGAAGCTTAGAAAGCTAAAGGAGTAGCCATGTCAGAAAATCAACAAGCATTGAACCATGTGGTGTCCATGGAAGACCTCACTGTCGATCAAGTCATGAAATTGATCAAGCGAGGAATTGAGTTTAAAAACGGAGCTCAGCTTCCCTATGAGGACCATCCGATTGTTTCCAATCTTTTCTTTGAGGATTCTACACGGACGCATAAGTCCTTTGAAGTGGCAGAGATTAAATTGGGATTGGAACGACTTGACTTTGATGTCAAGACTAGTTCGGTTAATAAGGGTGAGACACTTTATGATACCATTTTGACTTTGTCTGCTTTAGGAGTGGATGTCTGTGTGATTCGCCATCCTGAGGTTGACTACTACAGAGAGTTGATTGCTAGTCCGACGATTACGACTTCCATCATCAATGGTGGAGATGGTTCGGGACAACACCCTAGCCAAAGCTTGCTGGATTTGATGACTATTTATGAGGAATTTGGCCACTTTGAGTGTCTCAAGGTTGCGATTGCAGGTGACTTGGACCACTCACGCGTTGCTAAATCCAATATGCAGATTTTAAAACGCTTGGGAGCTGAACTTTACTTTGCTGGACCTGAGGAATGGAGAAGTCAAGAGTTTGCGGACTATGGACAGTTTGTAACCATTGATGAAATCATTGATCAGGTGGATGTCATGATGTTTCTCCGTGTGCAACATGAACGCCATGATAGTGGTGCAGTCTTTTCAAAAGAAGACTACCATGCCCAACATGGTTTGACTCAAGAACGTTATGACCGTTTGAAAGAAACAGCAATCCTCATGCACCCAGCTCCAGTCAATCGTGATGTAGAAATCGCAGACCACTTGGTTGAAGCACCAAAATCACGGATTGTTCAACAAATGACGAATGGTGTCTTTGTTCGAATGGCAATCTTAGAATCCGTACTGGCGAGTAGAAACGCCAACTAAAACACAAGACGTTAAAAGACGCCAGTGAGCGTCCACGAGAGGTGAAAATATGACAAAAAGACTTCTAGTATTAGAAGATGGCACAGTTTTTGAAGGCAAGGCCTTCGGAGCAGATATTGATGTTACAGGCGAAATCGTCTTTAATACAGGGATGACCGGCTACCAAGAATCCATTACAGACCAGTCTTATAATGGACAAATCTTGACCTTTACCTATCCTTTGGTGGGAAATTATGGAATTAACCGTGATGACTACGAATCCATTATTCCAACTTGTAAGGGAGTTGTCGTTTTCGAAGAGGCGCGTCGAGCTAGCAACTGGCGCAACCAAATGACCTTGGATGAATTCTTGAAAGCTAAGAAAATTCCAGGTATTTCAGGAATTGATACGCGTGCCCTTACCAAGATTATCCGTAAGCATGGTACTATGCGTGCAACCTTGACCCATGTTGGGGACAGCATGGACCATGTGACTGACCAACTCCAAGCAACAGTATTGCCGACAGACAATATCAAACAGGTTTCTACTAAAACATCCTATCCAGCTCCAGGAGTCGGTTTGAGCGTGGTGCTAGTGGACTTTGGTCTTAAGCACTCAATCCTACGTGAACTTTCTAAACGCAACTGTAACGTGACGGTTGTTCCTTATTCGACAACGGCTGAAGAAATTCTCCATCTCAACCCTGACGGAGTTATGTTGTCAAATGGTCCAGGTAACCCAGAAGATGTTCCACAGGCACTGGATATGATTCGTGGTGTGCAAGGAAAAATTCCAATCTTTGGTATCTGTATGGGGCACCAACTCTTTGCAATGGCAAATGGTGCTAAGACCTACAAGATGAAGTTTGGTCACCGTGGATTCAACCATGCGGTTCGTGAAATTGCAACTGGACGTGTGGATTTTACAAGTCAGAACCATGGTTATGCAGTTAGCCGTGAGGATTTGCCAGAGCACTTGATCATTACCCATGAAGAAATCAATGACAAGTCAGTTGAAGGTGTACGTCACAGATACCAACCTGCTTTCTCTGTTCAATATCACCCAGATGCAGCCCCTGGTCCACACGACGCAAGCTACCTATTTGACGAGTTTATCGAGATGATGGAAGCTTTTAAACAATCAAACTAGGAACTAGTAAAAGCTCGTCGGAGAATTTATGTAACTGAACACGGACGGAAAACTCGGAATTTAGAGAAACCAATTTGGATTGTCAATCCTTCCTTGGTTTCCTAAAATTCAATCGTTTTCTATTCGTCCTTTGTATCTTATTTAATGTCGCCCTGAGAGGCGACGAATAGAAAGGCAGGTCGTTTCTTTTAGTCGCTATCAGGCGAACTAAAAACTCCCTGCACTAGATTTTTTACCGAAAAGTATCGTTTCGCTAAAAAATCGTCGGAGAATTTATTTAATGTCGCCCTGTGAGGCGCCGAATAGAAAGGAGAAGATACATTGTTCGCGGAAGTGAACACGCCCTAAGAACTGTGTGAAAAAGATAAACATCGTCTTGACGCTGAAGGTGTCTGCACCGAGTTTCCTATTTTCACTGTGTTCTTTACGGGCTTTGTATCATAAACTATGCCTAAACGTACTGATATTCAAAAAATTATGGTGATTGGTTCTGGTCCGATTATTATTGGTCAGGCTGCTGAGTTTGACTATGCTGGGACCCAGGCTTGCTTGTCGTTGAAAGAGGAAGGTTATGAGGTTGTCTTGGTTAACTCAAACCCTGCCACCATCATGACGGACAAGGAGATTGCTGATAAGGTTTATATTGAACCGATTACACTTGAGTTTGTGACACGTATTCTTCGAAAGGAACGTCCAGATGCCTTGCTACCAACACTCGGTGGTCAGACAGGTCTCAACATGGCCATGGAATTATCTAAAAATGGTATCCTAGATGAGCTTGAAGTAGAGCTTCTCGGTACTAAACTATCTGCCATTGACCAAGCGGAGGACCGTGACCTCTTTAAACAATTGATGGAAGAGCTCAACCAACCCATTCCAGAATCTGAAATTGTTAATACTGTCGAAGAAGCAGTTGACTTTGCAGTAACGATTGGCTACCCGGTCATTGTCCGTCCAGCCTTTACCCTTGGTGGTACTGGTGGAGGTATGTGTGCCAACGAGGAAGAATTGCGTGAAATCGCTGAAAATGGTTTGAAATTGTCACCTGTTACCCAATGTTTGATTGAGCGTTCAATCGCAGGATTCAAGGAAATTGAATACGAAGTTATGCGTGACTCAGCTGACAATGCTTTGGTTGTATGTAACATGGAAAACTTTGACCCAGTCGGGATTCACACAGGAGATTCCATTGTATTTGCTCCTGCCCAAACCATGTCAGATTATGAAAATCAAATGCTTCGTGACGCAAGCTTGAGCATCATTCGTGCCCTTAAGATTGAAGGTGGATGTAATGTTCAGCTGGCACTTGATCCCCATAGCTTTAAGTATTATGTTATCGAAGTAAACCCTCGTGTATCGCGTTCGTCAGCCCTTGCTTCTAAGGCGACGGGTTATCCAATCGCTAAATTGGCTGCTAAGATTGCAGTTGGTTTGACCTTGGATGAAGTTATTAATCCAGTAACAGGATCAACTTATGCCATGTTTGAGCCTGCCCTTGACTATGTGGTTGCCAAAATTCCTCGTTTCCCATTTGATAAGTTTGAAAAGGGTGAACGCCGTCTTGGTACACAGATGAAGGCGACTGGGGAAGTAATGGCGATTGGTCGTAACATTGAGGAATCTCTCCTTAAAGCTTGCCGCTCACTTGAAATTGGTGTTCATCACAATGAAATTCCAGAACTTGCTAGTGTTTCAGATGATGCCTTGATTGAAAAGGTTGTGAAAGCTCAAGATGACCGTCTCTTCTATGTGTCAGAAGCTATTCGCCGTGGTTACACACCAGAAGAAATTGCAGAGCTTACAAAAATCGATATTTTTTATCTCGATAAACTCCTACATATCTTTGAAATTGAGCAAGAATTGGGCGCTCATCCACAAGATTTAGACGTTTTGAAAACTGCCAAACTCAATGGATTTTCAGACCGTAAGATTGCTGAACTTTGGGAAACGACTGCAGACCAAGTTCGCCAGCTTCGCTTGGAAAACAAGATTGTCCCAGTCTACAAGATGGTAGATACTTGTGCGGCAGAATTTGACTCTGAAACACCATACTTCTATTCAACCTATGGTTGGGAAAACGAGTCTATCAAGTCTGATAAAGAATCTGTACTTGTCCTAGGTTCTGGTCCAATCCGTATCGGTCAAGGGGTCGAGTTTGACTACGCAACTGTTCACTCTGTTAAGGCTATCCAGGCTGCTGGTTATGAAGCTATTATCATGAACTCAAACCCAGAGACTGTTTCAACAGACTTCTCTGTATCAGATAAGCTTTACTTTGAGCCATTGACATTCGAAGATGTTATGAACGTCATTGACTCGGAGCAACCAAAAGGTGTTATCGTTCAGTTCGGTGGTCAAACAGCTATCAACCTTGCGGAGCCATTGGCAAAAGCAGGTGTGACTATCCTTGGTACACAGGTCGCTGACCTAGATCGTGCCGAAGACCGTGACCTCTTCGAGCAAGCTCTTAAAGATTTGGATATTCCACAGCCACCAGGACAAACGGCTACCAATGAAGAAGAAGCAGTGCTTGCGGCTCGCAAGATTGGTTTCCCAGTCTTAGTCCGTCCATCTTATGTTTTAGGTGGACGTGCTATGGAAATCGTTGAAAACGAAGAAGACCTTCGTTCTTATATGCGTACTGCGGTTAAGGCAAGTCCAGACCACCCTGTTCTTGTTGACTCTTATATCGTTGGACAAGAGTGTGAAGTCGATGCCATTTCAGATGGTAAAAATGTACTCATTCCTGGTATCATGGAGCATATCGAACGTGCTGGTGTCCACTCAGGTGACTCAATGGCCGTTTACCCACCACAAACCTTGTCGCAAAAGGTACAAGAAACAATCGCAGACTATACTAAACGCCTAGCAATCGGTCTTAACTGCCTTGGAATGATGAACATCCAGTTTGTTATCAAGGATGAAAAAGTCTACGTTATTGAGGTCAATCCACGTGCCAGCCGTACGGTTCCATTTCTTTCTAAAGTGACCAATATCCCTATGGCTCAAGTAGCAACCAAGCTCATTCTTGGTCAAAAACTTGAAGAACTTGGCTACCAAGATGGACTTTACCCTGAAAGCACCCGCGTTCATATCAAGGCTCCAGTCTTCTCCTTCACCAAGTTAGCGAAAGTAGATAGCTTACTTGGTCCTGAAATGAAGTCAACAGGGGAAGTTATGGGTTCTGATACGACTTTGGAAAAAGCTCTCTATAAGGCCTTTGAAGCTTCTTACTTACACTTGCCAACTTTTGGTAACGTTGTATTTACCATCGCTGATGATGCCAAAGAAGAAGCCTTGGACTTGGCTCGTCGTTTCCAAAATATTGGCTATGGAATCCTCGCGACAGAAGGGACAGCAGCCTTCTTTGCCAGTCATGGATTGCAAGCCCAACCTGTTGGTAAGATTGGTGATGACGATAAGGATATTCCAAGCTTTGTTCGTAAAGGAAGAATTCAAGCTATCATTAATACAGTTGGAACAAAACGAACTGCAGACGAAGATGGTGAGCAGATTCGCCGTTCAGCTATTGAACACGGAGTGCCCCTCTTCACAGCCATAGATACAGCTAACGCCATGCTCAAAGTATTGGAAAGCCGTAGTTTTGTTACAGAAGCAATTTAAATAGAAAAAAGAGAAGGTGTAACGATCTTCTCTTTTTTGTTATATTTTTTCTTGTAAACTACTTCTTAATCAGCTTTTGCGATAAGCTTTAATACTATGACTATACCATTCTTGCATTTCCTTTGATGGTGGTGTCATATAATCCCCATACATCTGGTTTAAAAATTGATCATATTTTTTAGGGACGGGCAGCATACGGCCTTCAAACTCAGTTAAGATCAGTTCTTTAAAGGTATCAACTGGGAAGACTTCTTTCATACCTTCCTTACCAATCCCAATTCCTCCTTCATATTGAGGAGAGTTGGTTGTAGCATTTTTGACTAGCTGATCAATTTTCTTGTAAAAGTAACGGGGATTGACCAATCGGAGGGCGTACCAGCTACATAATCTTAGAAAATCTTTTATTTTGCTATCACCGTGAACTGCGCGTGATTTTTTTATATAAGCTAGTTGACGAAGGGCTACATACTTATAACTCTTGTCGACAATGCTCAAGTCTGTAAAGCGATCAATTGGGAAGACATCGATAAAGAGACTGGTGTCATGACGCTTGTACTTAACATGATCTTCGATAACAGTAGAAGTATCCAAAATCGATGCGAAATTATGGAAGTACCAAGAAGAAGTGTCGTAGGAGAGAACCTTATAACGTGGATGGTCTTCTTCCTCAATAATTTTCAATAAGCGTTCATAATCTTCACGATAAAGGGAAATATCAATATCATCATCCCATGGAATCATACCTTTGTGGCGGATAGCTCCAAGCATGGTTCCATAACTGAGAAAATAAGGAATATTATGTTTCTTACAAGTCTCATCAATATAGTCTAGCAGGGCTAGTTGAATTTCTTTAATTTCTTCTTTTTCTAAATACTGCATCCTAATCCTCCAATTTGTAAGCGTGAAATTCATGACTGTAGAAGCGTTTTTCTTCTGGTGGTAGGGTCATATAATCTCCATAAAATTGTGTCAAAATAGTATCAAATTTTTCTGGCGCAGGAAGGGTCAAATTCTCAAAGGGTAAATCGATTGTTTTATCGAAGGTACCACTTGGGAAGACTTCCTTTTCCTTAAATTTAGAAGGGATAAAAGCCATATACTGCCCATTTTCACGACTATATTTTTGAATTTCTTTCTCGATTTTATGTGCGAAATAACGAGGAGAAACAGGTCGAAGGAGTAACCAGAAGGCTGTTCGTATCCAATCTTTTAAGAGGCTATCTTTATAGACAATATTTTTATGTTTACTGAAAGACAGAAGTTTGAAGCTTTCTAGCTTATAACAAATATCAATGACCTTAGGGTCATCAAAGCGATCCATAGGGAAAATATCGATAAAAACACCTGACTCATAGGTTTTTGTATTCCGAGTATCAATAATTTTAGTTGTACTGTCGGTTATTTTGATAAAGTTGTTAAAGTAGTTCTTATCAGTTTCTAAGGAAAGGAGCTTATATTTGCTTTTTTCCTTTTGAAAAATGTTTATAAATCGTTGGTAGTCTTCTCGAGGCATGGACAGATCGATATCGTCGTCCCAAGGAATAAAGCCCTGATGTCGAACTGCCCCAATCAGAGTACCGTAGTTAATAATATAGTTGATATTGTGCTTTTTACAGAGAGTATCAATATAATCCAAAATTTCTAATTCAATTTGTTTGGCATCTTCAATGGTTAGTTGTTTCATTCTAAACTCCTATGATCTTTTGAATTTATTTTTTAAGGCTAGGACATGGTTTAAAAATTCATAGAAAATGCTATCTTTGGTGAAGGCAAGTAGACCAATATAAGAGATGGCTGATAACAAGACAATCAAACCAGTATTAATCAAAAATGGCAAATTAATGACCATATCCACGGGATACAAGAAATTAATCAGGAAATAAATTCCTACAAAGGAAAGTGAAAAGAGCGAGTATCGAACAGTATAGCTAAAGATATGTCCTAAGTGGATGAGTTGTTTTCTATGGATGAAAATGATATAGAAAACAAGTAGAGAGGCCTCTGATAGCATAGTTGTCAGTAAGTAGTATTCAGGAGCCACGAAGTGGTTGAAAAAGAGGAGACTATTTAAGCCCAAATTGAGTAATCCTGCAAAGACTGTATAGACTGTGATTCGTTTTTCATAGCCATTTGTAAAGAGAATTTGGGAACCAAGAATGGTATCTAAGGCCAGGATAATCGTACGAAAAGCGAAGAGAGAGGTTAAGATACCACCTCCGATATATTTTTCACTACCGTAAAGTAGGATGGCATTTGGTCCTAAAACCATGAGTCCAAAACTCAGTGGAATGATAAAGAAGTTAAAGATTCGACTGCCTCTGTTAACAAGTGCGACATAGGCTTCCTTATCGCCTTTTCCTAGATAGTAACTGAGACGAGGCACACTCACTCCGATAGCTCCTGTTACAACACCAGCTATAACGGTCACAATTCGTTGAGCCATGGTATAGTAACTAACGTTGACATCAATCCCTGTTTTAACGAGGAAGAGACGATCCAAAAAAGTGAAGAGCATATTGGCATTGGCAAAGACCAACATGGCTGTCAAAGGGAGAAAGAGCGGTTTGAAATCACTTATGTGAATCTTAACAAGCTTAATGTCTCTTTTAATCCAAAAATAACTAATCAGATAGTTAATCAGTGTCGATAAACTCATCACAAGTGTATAGACAACAATATCGTGTTCATTTTTGACAAACAGGAAAATAGATACCAGCATCAGGATACGGATGAAGGCAGTCTTGTAAAAGAGAAAACTGTAATTTTCCAGAGCTTCATTGACCCACTCGATTGAAAAAATCTGGGCAATGAGTTGAATCCCCATAACAAGGTAGACCTTTTTGACGATTGGATTATCTGTAAAGAAGAGAGGATAGGCTAGGATATAGACAGCGGTGGTCAAAATCGTACAAGCTATGCACAAATAAAAAAGACTAGAGAAGGTTCTATTCAGATCTTTTTTGTTATCCTTGACATTACTGATGGCCCGTAAACCGTAGTTATAGACTCCATAAGTTGCAAAGGGTAAGAAAAATGACAAAATTGTGTCGACTGAGTTGAAGTAACCATAGTCAGTTCGGTCCAAGACACGCGCGACGTAGGTACCAGTTAAGATGGGAAAAATAATATTCAAGACACGAATTCCCATGTAAGATAGAGCATTTAATTTTATACTTTTCATTCAATTTACCTCGTTTTTCATTATATCATAAAGTCAGCTAATAAGAAATGAAGGGCAGTAAGTCAGACAATCACTTTGAAGCATCAAAGCTTAATTTTAAGTTTTCTTTAAGGAAAGTATATTATTCTGAAGAACTCTAAAATTTCACAGCCATTTATTAGTAATGACTACAGAATTCCTAGTCACTACTAGAAATGGACTAGTTTCTTTGAATAATAGAACTCCTTAATCCTTCTATTCTAGAACGGGAGGGCCGGTATTTCTTTCATGATAGGACTAGATTGTGGTATAATAGAGAGAATAAGTTTTTTTAGTAAGACAAAGGAGAAAATAGATGATTTATGCAGGAATTCTTGCTGGTGGAACTGGCACACGCATGGGAATCAGTAACTTGCCAAAACAATTTTTAGAGCTAGGTGATCGACCTATCTTGATTCATACAATTGAAAAATTTGTCTTGGAACCAAGCATTGAAAAAATTGTAGTTGGTGTTCATGGAGACTGGGTTTCCCATGCAGAAGATCTTGTAGATAAATATCTTCCTCTTCATAAGGATCGTATCATCATTACAAAAGGTGGTGCTGACCGTAATACAAGTATTGAGAAAATCATTGAAGCCATTGATGCTTATCGTCCGCTTACTCCAGAGGATATCGTTGTTACCCACGATTCTGTTCGTCCATTTATTACACTTCGCATGATTCAGGACAATATCCAACTTGCTCAAAATCATGACGCAGTGGATACAGTGGTAGAAGCGGTTGATACTATCGTTGAAAGCACCAACGGTCAATTTATTACAGATATTCCAAATCGTGCTCACCTTTATCAAGGACAAACACCTCAAACATTCCGTTGCAAGGACTTCATGGACCTTTATGGATCTCTTTCTGATGAAGAGAAGGAAATCTTGACAGATGCATGTAAAATTTTTGTGATCAAGGGCAAAGATGTGGCCTTGGCCAAAGGTGAATACTCAAATCTGAAGATTACAACCGTAACAGATTTGAAGATTGCAAAAAGTATGATTGAGAAAGACTAGTAAAATGATTAATCAAATTTATCAACTAACTAAGCCTAAGTTTATCAATGTCAAATACCAGGAAGAGGCTATTGATCAAGAGAATCATATCCTCATCCGCCCTAACTATATGGCTGTCTGTCATGCGGATCAGCGTTACTACCAAGGAAAACGTGATCCGAAGATTTTGAATAAAAAGCTTCCAATGGCAATGATTCACGAGTCATGTGGAACCGTCATTTCTGACCCAACAGGAACCTACGAGGTTGGTCAAAAAGTTGTCATGATTCCGAATCAGCCTCCTATGCAGAGCGATGAAGAATTCTATGAGAACTACATGACAGGGACCCATTTCTTGTCTAGTGGTTTTGATGGCTTTATGAGAGAGTTTGTTTCTCTCCCTAAAGATCGCGTGGTGGCTTATGATGCTATTGAAGATACGGTTGCAGCGATTACAGAGTTTGTCAGTGTCGGCATGCACGCTATGAATCGTCTATTGACCCTTGCTCATAGCAAGCGGGACCGAATCGCCGTTATCGGAGATGGAAGTTTAGCTTTTGTGGTTGCTAATATTATCAACTATACTTTGCCAGAAGCAGAGATTGTGGTTATTGGTCGTCATTGGGAAAAATTGGAACTTTTCTCATTTGCCAAAGAATGCTATATTACTGATAATATTCCTGAAGATTTGGCCTTTGACCATGCTTTTGAGTGTTGTGGTGGTGATGGTACTGGACCAGCCATTAATGACTTGATTCGCTATATTCGTCCTCAAGGAACGATTCTCATGATGGGAGTTAGCGAATATAAAGTCAATCTCAATACTCGCGATGCCTTAGAAAAAGGCTTGCTCTTAGTTGGATCTTCTCGTTCTGGTCGCATCGATTTTGAAAATGCAATCCAAATGATGGAAGTCAAGAAATTTGCCAATCGTCTTAAAAATATCCTTTATCTAGAAGAACCTGTAAGAGAAATTAAAGATATTCACCGTGTCTTTGCAACCGATTTAAACACAGCCTTTAAAACCGTGTTTAAGTGGGAAGTATAGGTGCTGGAGGTTAATTGTGGAGAAAATCATTAAAGAGAAAATTTCTTCCCTACTTAGTCAAGAAGAGGAAGTCCTCAGTGTTGAACAACTGGGGGGAATGACCAATCAAAACTATTTGGTCAAAACAACAAATAAGCAATACATCGTTAAGTTCTTTGGTAAAGGGACAGAAAAGCTGATCAATCGTCAAGATGAAAAGTACAATCTTGAACTACTAAAGGATTTAGACTTAGATGTAAAAAATTATCTTTTTGATATTGAAGCTGGTATCAAAGTAAATGAGTATATCGAATCTGCGATTACGCTTGATTCAACGTCAATCAAGACCAAATTTGATAAAATTGCTCCAATATTACAAACGATTCATGCTTCTGGCAAGGAATTAAGAGGAGAATTTGCTCCTTTTGAAGAAATTAAAAAATACGAATCCTTGATTGAGGAAAAAATCCCTTATGCCAACTATGAAGCAGTTAGAGAAGAAGTCTTCTCCTTAGAGAAAAGACTGGCTGACTTAGGTGTTGACAGAAAATCTTGTCATATCGATTTGGTGCCTGAAAACTTTATCGAGTCACCACAAGGACGACTTTATCTGATTGACTGGGAATATTCATCAATGAACGATCCAATGTGGGATTTGGCTGCTCTCTTTTTAGAGTCTGAATTCACTCGTCAAGAGGAAGAAGACTTCTTGTCTCACTATGAGAGTGAGCAAACACCTGTCTCTCGTGAAAAGATTGCCATTTATAAAATTTTACAAGATGCTATTTGGAGTCTATGGACAGTCTACAAAGAAGAGCAAGGTGCAGATTTTGGTGACTATGGTGTGAGTCGTTACCAAAGAGCTGTTAAAGGTTTGTCATATTATGGAGGTTCAGATGAAAACTAAAAATGGAGTTTCTTTTGGTCTACTCTCAGGTATTTTCTGGGGGTTGGGTCTAACGATTAGTGCTTATATCTTTTCGATTTTTACAGATTTGTCGCCCTTTGTGGTGGCTGCTGCTCACGATTTCTTGAGTATCTTTATCTTACTAGCTTTTCTTTTGATAAAAGAAGGAAAAGTTCGTCTCTCAATTTTCTTAAATATTCGCAATGTTAGTGTTATCATCGGAGCCTTATTAGCAGGCCCTATCGGTATGCAGGCCAATCTTTATGCGGTTAAGTATATAGGAAGTTCCTTAGCTTCATCTGTATCGGCTATTTATCCTGCAGTTTCAGTTTTATTGGCTTTCTTCTTTTTGAAGCACAAGATTTCAAAAAATACTGTGTTTGGGATTGTCTTGATTATTGGAGGGATTATTGCTCAGACCTATAAGGTTGAACAGGTTAATTCTTTCTACATTGGGATTCTCTGTGCTTTGGTTTGTGCTATTGCATGGGGAAGCGAAAGTGTTCTTAGCTCTTTTGCCATGGAAAGTGAACTGAGTGAAATCGAAGCCCTCTTAATCCGTCAAGTGACTTCATTCTTGTCCTATCTTGTGATTGTGCTCTTTTCTCATCAGTCATTTGCAGAAGTGGCCAATGGACAATTGTTAGGTCTTATGATTGTCTTTGCAGCCTTTGATATGATTTCCTACTTGGCTTATTATATCGCTATCAATCGCTTGCAACCAGCCAAGGCTACAGGTTTGAACGTGAGTTATGTAGTTTGGACTGTCTTGTTTGCAGTTGTTTTCTTGGGTGCACCTCTAGATATGCTGACAATTATTACGTCACTTGTCGTTATTGCTGGAGTTTATATTATTATTAAAGAATAAAGGAGATTCGTGTGAAAGCCATCATCTTAGCAGCGGGATTGGGAACTCGCTTGCGTCCTATGACTGAAAATACCCCTAAAGCCTTGGTTCAGGTTAATCAAAAACCTTTGATTGAATACCAAATTGAGTTTTTAAAAGAAAAAGGAATTAATGACATCATCATCATCGTTGGTTACCTTAAAGAACAATTCGATTACTTAAAAGAAAAATATGGAGTTCGCCTCGTTTTCAATGATAAATACGCTGACTACAATAACTTTTACTCTCTCTATCTTGTAAAAGAAGAGTTAGCTAACAGCTATGTTATTGATGCTGACAATTATCTCTTTAAAAATATGTTCCGCAATGATTTGACACGTTCGACTTATTTTAGTGTCTATCGTGAAGATTGTACCAACGAATGGTTCTTGGTCTATGGAGATGACTACAAGGTTCAAGACATTATTGTTGATAGCAAGGCAGGTCGCATCCTTAGTGGTGTATCCTTCTGGGATGCTCCAACTGCAGAAAAGATTGTCAGCTTTATCGATAAGGCTTATGCAAGTGGCGAATTTGTTAATCTCTACTGGGACAATATGGTTAAGGATAACATCAAAGAGCTAGATGTCTATGTTGAAGAATTAGAAGGTAATAGCATCTATGAGATCGATAGTGTCCAAGACTATCATAAATTAGAAGAAATTCTAAAAAACGAAAATTAAAGATTCCAACATCTGGCTAAAATAGTCGGATGTTTTTTTGATTTTTTACGAATAAATAGATGAGTAGAAAAAGAAATGGAGATATTTATGAAAATCACAAACTATGAAATCTATAAATTGAAAAAATCAGGTTTGAGCAATCAACAGATTTTAAACGTTCTAGAATACGGTGAAAATGTCGATCAAGAACTGTTGTTAGGAGATATTGCAGATATATCAGGTTGCCGAAATCCAGCTGTTTTTATGGAACGTTATTTTCAGATAGACGATGCGCATTTGGAGAAAGAATTTCAAAAATTTCCATCTTTCTCTATTTTAGATGACTGTTACCCTTGGGATTTGAGTGAAATATACGATGCGCCTGTGCTTTTATTTTACAAGGGAAATCTTGACCTCTTGAAATTTCCTAAGGTAGCAGTCGTAGGAAGTCGTGCTTGTAGCAAACAGGGAGTTAAGTCAGTTGAAAAAGTCATTCAAGGCTTGGAAAATGAACTGGTTATCGTCAGTGGATTAGCCAAGGGCATTGACACAGCCGCTCATATGGCAGCTCTTCAGAATGGCGGAAAAACCATTGCAGTGATTGGAACAGGACTGGATGTGTTTTATCCTAAAGCCAATAAACGCTTGCAAGACTACATCGGCAATGATCATCTGGTTCTCAGTGAGTATGGACCAGGCGAACAACCTCTGAAATTTCATTTTCCTGCCCGTAATCGCATCATTGCTGGACTTTGTCGTGGTGTGATCGTAGCAGAGGCTAAGATGCGCTCAGGTAGTCTCATTACCTGTGAGCGAGCAATGGAGGAAGGGCGCGATGTCTTTGCTATTCCTGGTAGCATTTTAGATGGACTATCAGACGGTTGCCATCATTTGATTCAAGAAGGGGCAAAATTGGTTACAAGTGGGAAGGATGTTCTTGCGGAATTTGAATTTTAATACTCTTCGAAAATCAAATTCAAACCACGTCAGCTTCACCTTGCCGTACTCAAGTACAGCCTGCGGCTAGCTTCCTAGTTTGCTCTTTGATTTTCATTGACTATAAGACGGAAGTTCGCTTACTAGACAAACTTTTCTTCTATATATAGGAGCTAAGTCTTGACAGTTATGGCAAAATGGTTTACACTTTATAAAGTTTATTACTTTGAAAAGGTGTGATACTGTGGCTACGGCAACAAAAAAGAAAAAATCAACAGTTAAAAAAAATCTAGTAATCGTGGAGTCGCCTGCTAAGGCGAAAACGATTGAGAAATACCTCGGCAGAAACTACAAGGTTTTAGCCAGTGTCGGGCATATCCGTGATTTGAAGAAATCCAGTATGTCCGTCGATATTGAAAATAATTATGAACCGCAATATATCAATATCCGAGGAAAAGGTCCTCTTATTAATGACTTGAAAAAAGAAGCTAAAAAAGCTAATAAAGTTTTTCTGGCGAGTGACCCGGACCGTGAAGGAGAAGCGATTTCTTGGCATTTGGCTCACATTCTCAACTTAGATGAAAATGATGCCAACCGTGTGGTCTTCAATGAAATCACCAAGGATGCGGTCAAAAATGCTTTTAAAGAACCACGCAAGATTGATATGGACTTGGTCGATGCCCAACAGGCTCGTCGTGTCCTAGACCGCTTGGTGGGGTACTCGATTTCCCCTATTTTGTGGAAGAAGGTCAAGAAGGGCTTATCAGCAGGGCGCGTACAGTCCATTGCCCTTAAACTCATCATTGACCGTGAGAATGAAATTAATGCCTTCCAGCCAGAAGAATACTGGACAATTGATGGTGTCTTTAAAAAGGGAACCAAGCAATTTCAGGCTTCCTTCTATGGAGTGGATGGTAAAAAGCTGAAACTGACTAGCAATGATGAGGTCAAGGAAGTTCTGTCTCGTCTGACTAGTAAAGATTTTTCAGTGGATCAGGTAGATAAGAAAGAGCGCAAACGCAATGCTCCATTACCCTATACCACTTCATCTATGCAGATGGATGCTGCCAATAAAATCAATTTCCGTACTCGAAAAACCATGATGGTTGCCCAACAGCTCTATGAAGGGATTAATATCGGTTCTGGTGTTCAAGGTTTGATTACCTATATGCGTACCGATTCGACCCGTATCAGTCCTGTAGCGCAAAATGAAGCAGCAAGTTTCATTACGGACCGTTTTGGTAGCAAGTATTCTAAGCATGGTAGCAAGGTCAAAAATGCTTCAGGTGCTCAGGATGCCCACGAGGCTATTCGTCCGTCTAGTATCTTTAATACACCTGAAAGTATTGCTAAGTATCTGGATAAGGATCAGCTCAAGCTTTATACTCTTATCTGGAATCGTTTTGTGGCTAGCCAGATGACAGCTGCTGTCTTTGATACCATGGCTGTTAAATTGTCTCAAAATGGGGTTCAATTCGCTGCCAATGGTAGTCAGGTTAAGTTTGATGGTTATCTTGCCATTTATAATGATTCTGATAAGAATAAGATGTTACCAGATATGGCTGTTGGATATGTAGTCAAGCAGGTCAATAGCAAACCAGAGCAACATTTCACTCAACCGCCTGCTCGTTATTCTGAAGCGACACTGATTAAGACCTTGGAAGAAAATGGGGTTGGACGTCCGTCAACCTATGCACCGACCATTGAAACTATTCAGAAACGTTATTATGTTCGCCTTGTAGCCAAACGTTTTGAACCAACAGAGTTGGGAGAAATTGTTAACAAGCTCATCGTTGAATATTTTCCAGATATCGTAAACGTGACCTTTACAGCTGAAATGGAAGGCAAACTGGATGATGTCGAAGTCGGAAAAGAGCAGTGGCAACGTGTTATAGATGCCTTTTACAAACCATTTTCTAAAGAGGTCTCCAAGGCTGAAGAAGAAATGGAAAAAATCCAGATCAAGGATGAACCAGCTGGATTTGACTGTGAAGTGTGTGGCAGTCCAATGGTTATTAAACTTGGTCGATTTGGTAAGTTCTACGCTTGTAGCAATTTCCCAGATTGCCGTCATACCCAAGCAATCGTGAAAGAGATTGGTGTTGAGTGTCCAAGTTGTCATCAGGGACAAATCATTGAGCGTAAAACCAAGCGTAACCGCCTCTTCTATGGTTGCAATCGCTATCCAGACTGTGAATTTACTTCTTGGGACAAGCCTGTTGGTCGTGACTGTCCAAAATGTGGCAATTTCCTCATAGAGAAAAAAGTCCGTGGTGGTGGCAAGCAGGTTGTTTGTAGCAAGGGTGACTACGAAGAAGAAAAGATTAAATAAGAGGAGGAGCCCGAAAGTAAATTTCAGGCTCTTTTTGGTTAGAACTTGACAAAATTCATCATTTTATGCGAAACTAGAAGAAGATTATTTTATACTCAATGAAAATCAAAGAACAAACTAGGAAACTAGCCGCAGGTTGCTCAAAGCACTGCTTTGAGGTTGCAGATAAGACTGACGAAGTCAGGAACCATACCTACGTCAAGGCGACGTTGATGCGGTTTGAAGAGATTTTCGAAGAGTATTAACTAGGAGTAGTTATGCGTATTATTTATCTTATTATTGGTTTTTTATCGCTGGCCTTGGCTATTGTTGGGGTTGTTTTACCCTTGTTGCCTACAACGCCTTTTCTTTTGTTGTCTATTGCTTGTTTCTCCAGAAGTTCCAAGCGTTTCGAAGATTGGTTGTATCATACCAAACTCTATCAAGCATATGTAGCTGATTTTCGCGAGACTAAGTCTATTGCGCGTGAACGAAAGAAAAAAATCATCGTATCTATCTACATCTTGATGGGAATTTCCATTTTTTTTGCACCTCTTTTACCAGTCAAAATCGGTCTGGGTGCTTTGACCATCTTTATCACCTATTATCTCTTTAAGGTTATTCCAGACAAAGAATAGTTAAAATAGTAGTTATTTGCCTTGATAAAATTGAAAGCATATTCACAACAATATGATATAATAAATTTAAAGTAATCTTCAAGGAGAATCAAATGATTTACGAATTTTGTGCTGAAAATGTGACCTTGCTTGAAAAAGCGATGCAGGCTGGAGCTCGTCGAATCGAACTCTGTGATAATCTTGCAGTTGGTGGGACAACACCCAGCTATGGAGTGACTAAGGCAGCGGTTGAATTGGCAGCTAACTACGATACGACCATCATGACCATGATTCGTCCACGTGGTGGCGACTTTGTCTATAATGAACTAGAAATTGCAATTATGCTAGAAGACATTCGGTTGACTGCTCAGGCTGGAAGTCAAGGGGTTGTATTTGGAGCTTTAACTGCTGATAAGAAGTTGGATAAACCTAATCTTGAAAAGTTAATTACTGCATCAAAAGGAATGGAAATTGTCTTCCACATGGCCTTTGATGAATTGAGCGAAGAAGACCAGTTAGAAGCTATTGACTGGCTCAGCCAAGCCGGTGTCACTCGTATCCTAACTCGCGCTGGTGTGTCTGGCGACTCCTTAGAAAAACGTTTTGCTCACTATCACAGAATTTTGGAGCACGCTAAAGGTAAAATTGAAATTCTACCAGGCGGGGGGATTGACCTTGACAACCGTCAAATCTTTATCGACCAACTGGGAGTGACACAACTACATGGTACTAAGGTTGTCTTTTAAAAAATAGAAAGGAACTGCTAGCTTTGGGTAGCAGTTTTCACTTATGTTTGAAATTTTTAAATCCTATCAGTTTAATCAAGAAAAGGCTCATGATTATGGTTTTGTAGAAAATGGTGGAGTGTGGACCTATAGTTGCCAAATTTTGCAGGGTGACTTTGTCATGACTGTGTCCATCACTACTGATAATGTGAGTTTTCAAGTCTTTGACCAGGAGACTGGTGACCTCTATCCTCAAGTCCATATGGAAAGTTTTAAAGGAAGTTTTGTTGCAAGTGTCCGTGAGGGTTGTCTGGAGATTCTCTACCAGATTCGGAAGGCTTGTTTTGAGGTACAGGATTTTATCTATCCTCAGACTAAGCGTACCATGGTTCAGGTTCAGGAAAAGTATGGAAATCAGTTGGAGTATTTGTGGGAGAAATCGCCTGATACAGCAGTGTTAAGACACGAAGGAAATCAAAAGTGGTATGCCGTCTTGATGAAAATCTCTTGGGATAAGCTGGAAAAGGGCAGAGAAGGACAGGTGGAAGCAGTCAACCTCAAACATGACCAAGTAGCTGACTTACTTTCAAAAAACGGCATTTATCCAGCTTTTCATATGAATAAACGTTACTGGATTAGTGTGGCGCTTGATGATACTTTATCAGATGAAGAAGTACTGGAATTGATAGAAAGAAGCTGGAATTTAACCACTAAAAAATGAAACATTTCAAGGATTTTCAATTAGCAAAATATTCTCTACTGAAGAAATTTTCAGAAAATATTGGATTTTTTCTTGACAAGTACTTTTGCCTATGCTAAAATACTAAACAAGATATCAAACGAAGGAGAAAGTCAAACATGAAAGCAGCTAAGTTTAATCAATTTGCTTTGTTGTTGAGGTACTCGGGCTAGTGCAAAAAGCATTAGTCCTGTTTGGCTTACCAAGCGGGAGTGAATCAACATCTCGCTTGGGCTTCTGAGCGAGATGTTTTTTTAAAACCACATTTGGAAAAGGGGAAATCTTATGAGAACAGTTGAATTTCTAGATACCAGCCTTCGGGATGGAGAACAGACACCTGGTGTTAATTTTTCAATCAAGGAAAAAATTGCCATTGCAAGACAGCTGGAGAAATGGGGCATTTCAGCCATCGAAGCTGGTTTTCCAGCGGCTAGTCCAGACTCATTTACGGCAGTTCAGGAGATTGCTAAGGCCTTGAAGAAAACAGCGGTGACTGGTTTAGCACGCTCTGTCAAGTCTGATATTGATGCTTGTTACGAGGCCCTCAAGGACGCCAAGTATCCACAAGTGCACGTCTTTATTGCAACCAGTCCGATTCACCGAAAGTATAAGCTCAATAAGAGCAAGGAAGAGATTTTGGAAGCAATCAGTGAGCATGTCTCTTATGCACGTTCCAAGTTTGAAGTGGTCGAATTCTCTCCTGAAGATGCGACCAGAACAGAGTTGGATTTCCTTCTACAAGTTGTTCAAACAGCGGTTGATGCAGGTGCGTCTTATATCAATATTCCTGATACGGTAGGATTTACCACACCAGAGGAATATGGAGCTATCTTCAAATACTTGATTGAGAATGTCAAGACGGATCGTCAGATCATCTATTCGCCTCACTGCCACGATGACCTTGGAATGGCAGTGGCTAATAGCCTTGCTGCTGTCAAGAATGGGGCAGGACGTGTCGAAGGAACTATCAACGGTATTGGTGAGCGAGCTGGAAATGCTGCTTTGGAAGAAATAGCAGTGGCTCTCAATATTCGCCAAGATTACTATCAAGCAGAAACTAGTATTGTTTTAAATGAAACCATCAATACGTCAGAAATGGTTTCTCGCTTTTCAGGAATTCCAGTTCCTAAAAACAAGGCTGTGGTCGGTGGCAATGCCTTTTCTCACGAATCTGGTATTCACCAAGACGGAGTTCTTAAAAATCCTCTTACCTATGAAATCATCACTCCTGAATTGGTCGGTGTCAAGAGTAATAGCCTTCCACTTGGAAAATTGTCAGGTCGCCATGCCTTTGTCGAGAAACTAAGAGAATTGGCGCTAGATTTTACAGAAGAGGATATCAAGCCACTCTTTGCTAAGTTCAAGGCGTTAGCGGACAAGAAGCAAGAAATCACAGATGCAGATATTCGAGCTTTGGTAGCTGGAACCATGGTTGAGAATCCAGAAGGCTTCCACTTTGATGATTTACAACTACAAACCCATGCGGAAAATGACATTGAAGCACTCGTTAGCCTAGCCAATATGGATGGTGAGAAAGTCGAATTTAATGCGACAGGGCAAGGTTCTGTTGAAGCAATCTTTAACGCTATCGATAAGTTCTTTAACCAATCCGTCCGCTTGGTGTCCTATACTATTGACGCTGTGACAGATGGAATTGATGCCCAAGCTCGGGTTTTGGTCACTGTTGAAAACAGAGATACAGAAACCATCTTTAATGCAGCAGGGCTTGATTTCGATGTACTGAAAGCATCTGCTATTGCCTACATCAATGCTAATACCTTTGTTCAAAAAGAGAATGCTGGTGAGATGGGACGCAGTGTTTCCTATCGTGATATGCCTAGTGTGTAAAGGAGAAAGCTATGACAAAGAAAATAGTAGCTTTAGCAGGGGATGGAATCGGCCCAGAAATCATGGGGGCTGGTTTAGAGGTTCTGGAAGCTCTAGCTGAAAAAACAGGCTTTGACTATGAAATAGACAAACGACCTTTTGGAGGTGCAGGTATCGATGCTGCAGGGCATCCCTTACCTGATGAAACCCTCAAGGTATGTCGTGAAGCAGATGCCATTCTCCTAGCGGCTATCGGTAGTCCCCAGTATGATAGTGCAACGGTTCGGCCTGAACAAGGCTTGCTAGCTCTCCGTAAGGAACTCAATCTCTATGCTAATATTCGCCCTGTTAAGATTTTTGAGAGTCTCAAGCATTTGTCACCACTAAAATCAGAACGAATTGCTGGGGTGGACTTTGTCGTTGTGCGGGAGTTGACAGGCGGGATTTACTTTGGGGATCATATTCTTGAAGAAAGAAAAGCGCGTGATATCAACGACTATAGCTATGAGGAAGTGGAGCGGATTATTCGCAAGGCCTTTGAAATCGCAAGAAATCGCAGAAAAATCGTTACCAGCATCGATAAACAAAATGTTCTAGCGACCTCAAAACTCTGGCGGAAAGTAGCTGAGAAGGTCGCACAGGATTTCCCAGATGTGACCTTGGAACACCAGCTGGTGGACTCAGCTGCCATGCTCATGATTACCAATCCTGCTAAGTTTGATGTCATCGTGACAGAAAATCTTTTCGGAGATATTCTCTCTGATGAATCAAGCGTTCTATCTGGCACACTTGGGGTTATGCCATCAGCCAGTCATTCTGAAAATGGACCAAGTCTCTATGAACCTATTCACGGTTCAGCACCTGATATTGCTGGTCAAGGAATTGCCAATCCTATCTCCATGATTTTATCAGTGGCCATGATGTTGAGAGATAGTTTTGGACGTTATGAGGATGCAGTGCGTATCGAGCGTGCTGTTGAGGCAAGTTTGGCAGCTGGAATTTTAACGAGAGATATAGGAGGACAGGCTTCGACCAAGGAAATGACGGAAGCTATTATTGCAAGGTTATGAAGTTAGACGAAAAAATTACTCTAGTCCTTTTGATTTGGAATGTCATTGTTTTCTTGATTTATGGTATTGACAAATCTAAGGCGAGGAGAAGAGCTTGGCGCATCCCAGAGAAAATCTTACTTATTTTAGCTTTTACTTGTGGTGGTTTTGGTGCCTGGCTAGCAGGAATCACTTTTCACCACAAGACTCGAAAATGGTACTTTAAAACAGTTTGGTTTCTCGGGATGGTGACCACGCTAGTAGCCTTATATTTTATTTGGAGGTAATGGATGGCAGGAAAATCGATTTTTGATAAATTATGGGACCGTCATGTCATCACAGGAGAAGAGGGGCAACCTCAACTCATGTATGTAGACCAGCACTATATTCACGAGGTGACCAGTCCTCAGGCTTTTCAAGGATTACGAGACGCAGGACGCAGATTGAGACGGCCAGACTTGACATTTGGAACCTTTGACCACAATGTCCCGACGGTCAATATCTACGATATTCGAGATGTTATTTCTAAGGCTCAAATTGATAAGCTAGCTGAAAATGTTGAGGAGTTTGGGATTGAACATGCGGCCCACGGTTCTGAAAAGCAGGGGATTGTTCATATGGTTGGTCCAGAAACAGGAAGAACCCAACCAGGGAAGTTCATCGTCTGTGGAGACAGCCATACGGCAACCCACGGAGCTTTCGGAGCAATCGCTTTTGGAATTGGGACCAGTGAGGTTGAGCATGTCTTCGCTACCCAGACACTCTGGCAGGTCAAACCCAAGAAAATGCTGATAGAATTCACTGGAGTTCCTCAAAAAGGAGTTTATTCCAAGGATTTCATTTTAGCCTTGATTGCCAAGTACGGCGTTGCCTGTGGTGTTGGCTATGTGGTGGAATATCGGGGACAAGCGATTGATGTACTGAGTATGGAAGAGCGAATGACCATCTGCAATATGTCCATCGAGTTTGGTTCTAAGATGGGAATCATGAATCCGGACCAAACCACCTATGATTATCTAAAGGGACGAGAATGTGTTCCAGAGAACTTTGAAGAGGCTGTAGCTGATTGGAAAACAATTGTCAGTGATGATGATGCTGTTTATGATAAGGTTATCCAGATGGATGTTTCAGACTTGGCTCCTATGGTGACCTGGGGAACAAACCCTGCTATGGGAGTTGACTTTGACAGTAGTTTTCCAGAAATTAAGGATATGAATGATGAACGAGCTTATCATTACATGGACTTGGAACCTGGTCAAAAGCCAGCGGACATTGAACTAGGCTATATCTTTATTGGATCTTGTACCAATGCTCGTCTCAGTGACTTGCAACTGGCTGCGCGATTTGTCAAAGGGAAGAAGATAGCTCCTAATTTAACAGCTATCGTAGTTCCAGGCTCTCGTCCTGTCAAACGAGCTTCTGAGAAGTTGGGCTTAGACAAGGTCTTTCTAGATGCTGGTTTTGAGTGGAGAGACCCAGGTTGCTCTATGTGCCTAGGAATGAATCCGGACAAGGTTCCTGATGGTGTCCACTGCGCCTCAACAAGCAACCGCAACTTTGAAGACAGACAGGGATTTGGTGCTAAGACCCATCTCTGCAGTCCAGCCATGGCAGCAGCAGCAGCTATTGCAGGACGCTTTGTAGATGTTCGGCAAATGCCAGAAGCTCAGTAAGGAGAGGATATGGAGAAATTTACAGTTTATACGGGAACGACCGTTCCTCTCATGAATGATAACATCGACACCGACCAAATCCTACCCAAGCAGTTTCTCAAGTTAATTGATAAAAAAGGCTTTGGTAAGTACCTCATGTATGCTTGGCGTTATCTGGATGACAACTATACTGAGGACCCAGACTTTGTCTTTAATAGACCTGAATATCGGAAAGCCAGTATTCTCATCTCAGGGGATAACTTTGGGGCAGGTTCTTCGAGGGAACACGCAGCTTGGGCTCTAGCTGACTATGGTTTTAAAGTCGTGATTGCGGGATCTTTCGGTGACATTCATTACAATAATGAACTCAATAATGGCATGTTGCCTATTGCACAGCCTAGAGAGGTTAGAGAGAAACTAACCCAGCTAAAACCAACCGACCAGGTAACTGTGGACTTGGAACAACAAAAAATCATCTCACCAATTGGAGAATTCACTTTCGAAATCGATAGCGAATGGAAACACAAACTCTTAAATGGTTTGGATGATATCGGTATTACCTTGCAGTATGAAGATTTGATTGCTGCTTATGAAAAACAACGACCAGCCTACTGGCAGGATTAGAAGAAAAATAGAAAAGGAAATAGAACTATGACAAAACACATTCAATGGAACGGAACACTTTCACAAGAAGGCTATGACATTTTAAAAGGTGAGGGCGGTTGTATTGTTTGCCCTACAAAAGTTGGTTACATCATCATGACTAGTGACAAGGCAGGACTTGAGCGTAAGTTCGCAGCCAAAGAACGCAATCGTAACAAACCAGGTGTTGTTCTCTGTGGTAGCATGGATGAGCTTCGTGCTTTAGCACAACTCAACCCAGAAATTGAAGCCTTCTACCAAAAACATTGGGACGAAGACATTCTTCTTGGTTGTATCCTTCCTTGGAAACCAGAAGCTTTTGAAAAACTCAAAGCATATGGGGATGGGCGTGAAGAACTGATGACTGACGTGCGTGGTACTAGCTGTTTCGTTATCAAGTTTGGGAAAGCTGGTGAACAATTAGCTGCCAAACTTTGGGAAGAAGGCAAGATGGTCTATGCCTCATCTGCAAACCCATCTGGAAAAGGAAACCGTGGTAAGGTAGAAGGTATCGGAGAACGTATCGAAGGAGCAGTGGATCTTGTCATTGAAGCAGACGATTATGTGGCATCTATCCAACCAGACAAAACAATTGAAACTCGCTATGAGCAAGGCGTGATGGTGTCTATGGTTGATAAGGACGGCAAACTCATCCCAGAACAAGGAGGAGCACGTTCAACTTCACCAGCTCCAGTTGTAATTCGTAAAGGGCTTGACATTGATAAAATCATGATGCACCTGTCAGATAGATTTAACTCATGGGACTACCGTCAGGGAGAGTATTATTAGAATGTAGAGGAAGTGGGGAGAAAATAATCTCTCCTCTTTCTTTTATTTATACAAGTAAATTCCGAACTATATATTTTAATTTATAAAATAATTTGACAAAAACCTTACTTTGATTTATAATTAATTAAGGAAACGTCGGAAAAGACGTAGAGATGCGCAAGCATAGGTAGGTCATTACAAAAGAAACGAGACATCGATATGTTAAATGAATTTCCAATTTTTGATTACGAAGATATTCAATTGATTCCAAATAAATGTGTCATTAAAAGCCGTGCAGAAGCAGATACAAGTGTCACTCTAGGAAATCACACCTTTAAACTACCTGTTGTGCCAGCTAATATGCAGACGATTTTGGATGAAAATGTAGCAGAGCAACTGGCTAAAGGTGGTTACTTCTACATTATGCATCGTTTTGATGAGGCAGGACGCATTCCTTTTATTAAACGCATGCACGAGCAAGGGCTCATTGCTTCTATATCTGTTGGTGTTAAGGACTACGAGTATGATTTCGTTAGCCAGCTCAAGGCTGATGCTCCTGAGTACATCACTATTGATATTGCCCATGGTCATGCGGATAGCGTGATTTCTATGATAAAACACATCAAGAAAGTATTGCCAGATACTTTTGTCATTGCTGGAAATGTGGGAACACCAGAAGCTGTGCGTGAATTGGAAAATGCTGGTGCAGATGCTACTAAGGTTGGTATCGGTCCTGGTAAGGTTTGTATCACAAAGGTCAAGACAGGTTTTGGTACAGGTGGTTGGCAGTTGGCTGCTCTCCGCTGGTGTGCTAAGGCTGCACGTAAACCGATTATTGCTGATGGAGGAATTCGTACTCATGGCGATATTGCCAAGTCTATCCGCTTCGGTGCCAGCATGGTCATGATTGGTTCCCTCTTTGCAGGACACATCGAAAGTCCAGGGAAAACGATTGAAGTTGATGGTGAACAGTTCAAAGAGTACTATGGTTCAGCTTCACAATATCAAAAAGGTGCTTACAAAAATGTGGAAGGCAAACGTATCTTGCTTCCTGCTAAAGGTCATCTGCAAGACACTTTAACTGAGATGGAACAAGACCTTCAAAGTGCTATTTCTTATGCAGGTGGACGTGAGGTTGCTGACCTTAAACACGTTGATTATGTTATCGTGAAAAACTCTATCTGGAATGGGGATGCTTCCCACTAAGACGGGCTATCTCACTAGAAAAAAACTTGTTATTAGAGCAAATTTCTGTTATAATAAAACAAGTTTCCACCCTTAGTGTAATGGATATCACGTAAGATTCCGGTTCTTGAGATGGGGGTTCGATTCCCTCAGGGTGGATGTAAACATCCTAAAAAGCCTTTAGTAGGGCTTTTTTCTTTATCCTGCCTCAAATTTTTCCCTAAAACTGAAAATCATATTCTATAGAATGCCCAAATGCTTTCCAGTCCCGTTTTAAAGTGACTCAGGGGGCTTTTTTTGATATAATAAAAAGGACTGTTATCAGTTAGAAAGAGGTTGGTATGAAAGAATTACAAACTGTACTAAAGAACCATTTTGCAATCGAATTTGCAGACAAAAACTTACTGGAAACTGCCTTTACTCATACGAGTTATGCCAATGAGCACCGCCTCTTAAAAATTTCACACAATGAACGCTTGGAATTTTTAGGAGACGCTGTTCTACAGTTATTGATTTCAGAATATCTGTATAAAAAATATCCTAAAAAGCCTGAGGGTGACTTGTCTAAACTCCGTGCCATGATTGTCCGCGAGGAGAGTTTAGCTGGTTTTGCGCGTGATTGCCAGTTTGATCAGTTTATCAAACTTGGTAAAGGGGAAGAAAAGTCTGGTGGACGCAATCGTGATACCATTCTTGGTGATGCCTTTGAAGCCTTTCTTGGTGCCCTTCTTTTGGACAAGGATGTGGCCAAGGTTAAGGAATTTATCTATCAAGTCATGATTCCTAAGGTTGAAGCAGGCGAATTTGAGATGATTACAGACTACAAAACCCATCTCCAAGAGTTGCTTCAGGTCAATGGGGATGTGGCTATTCGTTATCAGGTGATTTCTGAAACAGGGCCTGCTCACGATAAGGTTTTTGATGTAGAAGTTCTCGTTGAAGGTAAGAGCATCGGTCAAGGTCAAGGTCGTTCTAAGAAATTAGCAGAGCAGGAAGCTGCCAAAAATGCCGTTGAGAAAGGGCTGGATTCATGTATTTAAAGGAAATCGAAATTCAGGGATTCAAGTCTTTTGCTGACAAGACCAAGGTCGTCTTTGACCAAGGTGTGACGGCAGTTGTTGGACCCAATGGATCTGGAAAGTCGAATATTACAGAAAGTCTGCGTTGGGCCTTGGGGGAGTCCAGTGTTAAGAGTCTCCGTGGGGGCAAGATGCCAGATGTCATCTTTGCTGGAACAGAGAGTCGCAAACCGCTCAATTATGCTTCTGTGGTTGTGACTTTGGATAATCATGACGGATTTATCAAGGATGCAGGTCAAGAAATCAGGGTAGAACGCCATATCTATCGTAGTGGAGATAGCGAATACAAGATTGATGGCAAGAAAGTCCGTCTGCGTGATATCCATGACCTTTTCTTGGATACAGGTTTGGGACGAGATTCCTTTTCTATCATTTCCCAAGGCAAGGTTGAGGAGATTTTCAACTCCAAACCTGAGGAACGTCGTGCTATTTTCGAAGAAGCTGCAGGAGTTTTAAAATACAAGACTCGCAGAAAAGAAACTGAGAGTAAACTGCAGCAAACTCAGGATAATCTAGACCGCTTAGAGGACATTATCTACGAGTTGGATAATCAAATCAAGCCTCTTGAGAAACAAGCTGAGAATGCCCGTAAGTTTCTAGACTTGGATGGTCAACGTAAGGCCATTTATTTAGATGTTTTGGTTGCTCAAATCAAGGAAAATAAGGCTGAACTAGAGTCAACAGAAGAAGAGTTAGCACAGGTTCAGGAACTCTTGACGAGCTACTACCAAAAACGGGAAAAATTAGAGGAAGAAAATCAAACTCTTAAAAAGCAACGCCAAGATTTACAGGCTGAAATGGCCAAAGATCAGGGCAGTTTGATGGACTTGACTAGTCTGATTAGTGATTTAGAGAGAAAATTAGCCCTATCTAAACTGGAATCTGAGCAAATAGCTCTGAATCAACAAGAAGCACAGGTACGCTTGGATTCTTTAGAAGAAAAGAGAATTGCCCTCAGTCAAGAGAGGTCTGTAAAAGAAGCTAATCTGGCTCTATTAGAAGAAAGTTTCGCTGAAAATCATGGAAAACTCAATCGTTTAGAAGCTGAATTGCTAGCTTTTTCAGATGATCCTGATCAGATGATTGAACTCTTACGTGAACGCTTTGTGGCGCTTTTACAGGAAGAAGCCGATGTCTCAAACCAGTTGACCCGTATCGAAAACGAGTTGGAAAATAGTCGTCAGCTTTCTCAAAAACAAGCAGATCAATTAGAAAAGATGAAAGAACAGCTGGCTACAGCTAAGGAGAAGGCTAGTCAGCAAAAAGAAGAACTTGAAACTGCCAAGGAGCAGGTTCAGAAATTATTGGCCGACTACCAAGCTATTGCCAAGGAGCAAGAGGAGCAGAAAACTTCCTATCAAGTTCAACAAAGTCAACTATTTGACCGTCTGGACAATCTCAAAAACAAGCAGGCCAGAGCTCAGAGTTTGGAAAATATTCTGAGAAATCATAGTAACTTTTATGCAGGTGTTAAGAGTGTTCTCCAAGAAAAAGCCCGACTTGGTGGGATTATTGGGGCAGTCAGTGAGCACCTGACCTTTGATGTGCATTATCAAACTGCCCTAGAGATTGCCTTAGGGGCAAGTAGCCAGCATATCATCGTAGAAGATGAAGAGTCGGCAACCAAGGCTATTGATTTTCTCAAACGAAACAGAGCTGGTCGTGCAACCTTCCTTCCGTTGACAACTATCAAGGCGCGTACGATTTCTAGTCAGAATCAAGATGCTATCGCAGCAAGTCCAGGATTTCTGGGTATGGCAGATGAGCTGGTTACTTTCGATAATAGGTTGGAAGCCATTTTCAAGAACTTGCTAGCTACGACGGCTATCTTTGATACCGTAGAACATGCGCGTGCAGCTGCTCGCCAGGTTCGTTATCAGGTTCGTATGGTGACTTTGGACGGTACAGAGTTGCGCACAGGTGGTTCCTATGCAGGTGGAGCTAATCGTCAGAACAACAGCATCTTCATCAAGCCAGAACTGGAGCAATTACAAAAAGAAATTACTCAAGAGGAAGCAAGTCTTCGTTCAGAAGAAGTGGCTTTGAAGACCTTACAAGACCAGATGGCTAGATTGACCGAATCATTAGAAGCTATTAAATCTCAGGGAGAACAGGCACGTATTCAGGAGCAAGGCTTGTCCCTCGCTTATCAGCAGACCAGTCAGCAAGTTGAAGAGCTAGAAACTCTTTGGAAACTCCAAGAAGAGGAATTAGATCGTCTTTCTGACGGAGATTGGCAAGCGGATAAGGAAAAATTCCAAGCACGCCTTGCTACTATTTCCAGTGACAAGCAAAATCTGGAAGCTGAGATTGAAGAAATTAAGTCTAACAAAAATGCCATCCAAGAACGTTATCAGAACTTACAAGAACAGGTAGCGCAAGCTCGTCTGCTTAAGACAGAACTGCAAGGGCAAAAACGTTATGAAGTGGCTGATATTGACCGCCTAGGCAAGGAATTGGATAATCTGGATATTGAACAAGAAGAAATCCAGCGTCTTCTCCAAGAAAAGGTTGATAATCTGGAGAAGGTTGATACAGAATTGCTCGGTCAACAGGCTGAATCAGCCAAAACTCAGAAAACAAACCTCCAACAAGGTTTGATTCGCAAGCAGTTTGAGTTGGATGATATTGAAGGTCAGCTGGATGATATTGCTAGTCATTTGGACCAGGCTCGCCAGCAGAACGAGGAGTGGATTCGCAAGCAAACACGTGCTGAAGCTAAGAAAGAAAAGGTCAGCGAGCGCTTGCGTTATTTACAAAGTCAATTAACAGACCAGTACCAGATTAGCTATACTGAAGCTCTAGAAAAAGCGCATGAGTTGGAAAATCTCAATCTGGCAGAGCAAGAGGTTAAGGATTTAGAAAAGGCTATTCGCTCACTGGGTCCTGTCAACTTGGATGCTATTGACCAGTATGATGAAGTTCACAACCGTCTGGACTTCCTAAATAGCCAGCGAGATGACATTTTGTCAGCGAAAAACCTGCTCCTTGAGACCATTACAGAGATGAATGACGAGGTCAAGGAACGCTTTAAATCAACCTTTGAAGCTATTCGTGAGTCCTTTAAAGTGACCTTTAAACAGATGTTTGGAGGAGGTCAGGCAGACTTAATCTTGACTGAGGGAGACTTGCTGACAGCTGGGGTTGAGATTTCTGTTCAACCACCAGGTAAAAAAATCCAGTCGCTTAACCTAATGAGTGGTGGTGAAAAAGCCCTATCGGCTCTTGCCTTGCTATTCTCCATTATCCGTGTCAAGACTATTCCATTTGTTATCTTGGATGAGGTAGAGGCTGCGCTTGACGAAGCCAATGTTAAACGTTTCGGGGATTACCTCAATCGATTTGACAAGGATAGCCAGTTTATCGTCGTAACCCACCGTAAGGGAACTATGGCAGCGGCTGATTCCATCTATGGAGTGACTATGCAAGAATCAGGTGTTTCAAAAATTGTTTCGGTGAAGTTAAAAGATTTGGAAGAAACAGTAGACTAGTTACCAAACGATAGCATCTCTTAGGAGGTGCTATTTTTTAAAACTAACATCTTGAATGATTTTTTAAGGTCAGTTCAGGGGCAAAAAACGACATTTGGGCTTTCCTTTTAGCGAAAAGGCTTTCTCTATGATATAATAGTTTCATGATTACAACAGTACCTATAAAAAATGAAAAAGACATCGCAGTACCGGATAAAACAGTTCTTGTATTAGGCTATTTTGACGGTATTCATAAGGGACATCAGAAGCTTTTTGAAGTAGCTAGCAAGGCTTCTATGAAAGATTATCTACCAGTTGTCGTGATGACCTTTACAGAGTCTCCTAAGCTTGCTTTGCAACCGTACAAGCCAGAATTAATGCTTCATATTGTCAGCCATGAAGAACGGGAACATAAGATGAAATGGCATGGAGTAGAGGCTCTTTTCTTACTTGACTTTAGTAGTAAATTTGCTAGTTTAACGGGTCAAGAGTTCTTTGATACCTATGTTAGAGCATTAAAACCAGCGATTATTGTAGCGGGATTTGATTACACGTTTGGTTCTGATAAGAAAACTGCGGATGATTTGAAGGACTATTTTGATGGAGAAATCATCATTGTTCCTCCTGTTGAGGATGAAAAGGGGAAAATTAGTTCTACTCGTATTCGTCAAGCTATTCTTGATGGAGATGTCAGGGAAGCTGGTCATTTACTTGGCACTCCTCTACCGTCACGTGGAATGGTTGTTCATGGGAATGCTCGTGGACGGACTATCGGTTACCCAACAGCAAACTTAGTTTTAAGAGATCGAACCTATATGCCAGCAGATGGTGTTTACGTAGTCGATGTCGAAGTACAGCGTAAAATATACCGTGGAATGGCGAGTGTCGGGAAAAATGTTACTTTCGATGGAGAAGAGCCACGTTTTGAAGTCAATATTTTTGATTTTTCAGATGACATTTACGGTGAAACAGTCATTGTTTACTGGTTAGACCGTGTCCGTGAAATGGTCAAATTTGACTCTGTTGAAGAACTGGTAGATCAACTCCAGAAGGATGAAGAAATTGCTCGGAATTGGAAGGATGGATATTCTGTCATTTAAAGGTCTCAGGTATAGAAAACGTCTGAAAAAGCTACTAGATGGATTAGTTATTTTGGTAGTAGTTTTGATAGTTTGATACAAAGCACTTTCAGTCCTCCTAGTTTCCTATTTTAGTAACTGTTTATGTTCAAATTATAGACGAGGCTTTATTATGCAAACGCAAGAAGAAATGAATGTACTGGTACCTGAAAAATTAGCAGAAATTGAGCGTGATTTCGATGTCACAGTTTTGTGGGCTATTGAGTCTGGTAGTCGTGCATGGGGCTTTGAGTCTCCCGATAGTGACTTTGATGTACGATTTATCTACAAACACAAGCAAGATTTTTATCTCCGTTTGAATGAACAGCGCGATGTTATCGAACTACCAATTGACGATACTTGGGATGTGAGTGGCTGGGATTTAGACAAGACTTTAAAACTCCTTTATAAGTCTAATCCTACACTGTTTGAATGGTTACAGTCACCAATTGTTTATCAACAAACAGATTTTATCGAGCACATACGTCCACTTGCAACCCAGTATTTTTCTGAGAAAAAAATGCTGTACCATTACTTGAACACTGCAAGAACTCAAATGAATAAGTATCTTTCAGGAGACAAGGTCAAACCTAAAAAGTATTTCTATGCGCTGCGTCCTATTTTGGCTTGTCGCTGGATTGAAAAATATCATTCTGTTCCACCGATTTTGTTTGATGATTTGGTCAAAGAATTACTTCCGTCTCAAATGCAGGAGCATGTTTCAAGCTTGCTAGACATTAAGATAAATGGGTCTGAAGGTATGGAAATTGATCCGATAATGCCAATTCAGTACTACATCATCAAAAACATCAAAGAGCTGGATGCATACGTTCAAAGTGTTACCGAGGTGAAGAAAGACTGGAAAGCTCTAAATCAATTTTTTCTTGAAGAATTAGGGCATGACTGAGGTTGTTTATGGGTAAATGGACATGTAAATGCGGGCAAGCGATGAACGACCATAGAACGCCTGATCCAAATGCTTATTCGGTATACTCGGATGAGTTGTTAGTAGAAATCATGAATAAAAAAGATGGTAATGATTCAATTTCTTATGAAGACATTTCAGAGGCGTCATTTTATATGTGGAAGTGCCCTGAATGCGGTAGTTTCATGGTTTTTGGCGAAGACGGAGATGGAGATCGCTTTACTTTTTATGAACGCCAAGAAGTTGAAAAGGTCGAGCCTCTCTTTGATCCGGATCAAGAATTAAATCTCGTTGTTGTTGAGTTTCAGGAGGGAGCAAATGGATATACTTATATCTGCGATGACCCAAATATCCATATTGGGCATGCTGTTATTGTCCCAGTAGGAAAGGAAAATACTGAAAAAACTGCATTAGTTGTGCAGAAGTATCATGCCCTACCAAAGGATATTACTTTTCCTGTTGAAAAGTTAAAACGTGTCATTCGTAGGTATTCACATTTCGACCCATTCACTTCGAAAATCATTTGTAGAAATTTAATTAATCTTGGAAGAATTTTTGATGCTTGCTCTAAAAACGCTAAACCTGCGCCTCAGCAAACATATTACGTTATCAAAACTCCCTTAGGCTATTTCTGGTTAGAATTAAATGGAGTTCCTATTCCAATGAAAATCACACAAATTCAAGTCAGCGATAAAAAGTACCAGGTAGACAGGGCCCTTTATATAAAGCCTTCAGAGATTAACTGTAGAAAATTCTATGAACTGGAGTTGTGTGCTGATTTTGATATTGATGCCTCGAGATGGATCGATGTTCTCTCGGATGAAAACGTTTGGGGCAATAGCTGGGAACTAAATGGCCTTCAATTTGGTATTACTGCTGGGGAATCTCCAGAATTTGAAGACGAAGTTGTTGCAAGAAAATATAGTCGTATTCCACTTTATTATGACTGGCACCCTGAATTTGAAGATTATTATGGATTCAGCTTAGCTTGGAAAATATATGAGTCTGATAGAGATTTGTCAATAGATTTTTATACAACATAAGAAAGTTATAAAACATCAAAAATGACATCTTACTATAGACTATTTAACAAAAAACGAACAGGCTCTTTTTCTGTCATTCAGAAGAGAACTTGTTCGTTTTGTTTTTAATGGATTTAGTTTGCTTTTTAAAACACGCGATACACATAGGGATTCTCTGGTTTATCGACTTTGGTAAAGCTATCGATTTCCAAGGTTGGGAGGTTTTGTTTGAGTTCTTTATGATAGTGATTGACCAGTTTTCCTTTGGCTGTTATCCAGGTGTTATTCTCATACTGACGGGTATTTCCCTTGGTCAGCAATCCATAGACACCGGAATCTGCGATACAGTGGATAATGCCGAAGCGGAACAGAAATTGACTATCAGCATGACTGGGGTCGTTATAGACAAAGCCTGTGAACTGGACTGTCTTGCCCTCAAACTCATCTGGATAGTCGTAGATAGCCTCCATGACTTCCATATAGTTTTCGTTAGTAATGTAAATGCTATCTTGGGACAAGTATTTATCCGCCGCCGTTCGCATTTCCTTTTCATAGGCTGATTTTGAAAAATAAGAACTGGTATCTGGTTTCAAATATTGGCTTGTCGTCCCTTCACTGGTCTGAATGGCTTGATCCGTGCCTTCTGATAAGGGGAAATGATAGCCTTTGGCAGAAACGGTCTGAGAATCCAAGCTAACAGTTGGAAAAGTTAAGCCGACGACAATAGGAATAGCCAGAAGAGCAATACTCGCCACCTTCGCCAATCGGCTGTTCAGATGAGTGTGGGTTTTGACTTGCTTCATCCAGATATACAATTGAACAATTGCCAAAATAAAGGAAAGTACCATGGAAATATAGGCCAGATAGGAATAGTGCATGTTGATGTACTGGTTTAATTTGCCCGACAGATGGAGATAAATGGTCAGTTCAAAATAGCCAGCTAAAACTAAAAATCGAATCATAGAATGACTCCAATCAAGAGAGAATAGACTAAGACAACGAGTGTCACAATCGTAATGAAGTGACTGATAAATCGTACTTTCAAGTAATTTTTCATCATGAGAATATTTTTGATATCCAGCATTGGGCCAATGACGAGAAAGGCCAAAACTGGTGCTAAGCCGAAACTCGAGAGAAGAGAAGCCCCGATAAAAGCATCGGCTTCACTACAGAGCGAAAGAAGAAAGGCCAAAAGCATCAAGAGCAGGATGGCAAAAAGAGGGGTTGCGCTGATAGAAGTCAGAATCCGAGTCGGAACATAGACCTGTATCATAGAGGCAAAGAGACAGCCGAATACCAAATAACGTCCCGTATCAAAAAATTCATCAATTGCTTGCACAAAGACCTGAAAAACTTTTTTTGCAGGGCTCAAGTGAGAAAAATCGTGCTCATGACAGGCCAAACGATTTTCTTTTTGAATCGGTTCTTGCCAGAAAAATCCTAGAAAAATCCCAAGTATCACAGCTACAAGAATGGAACCTAGAGCTCGTAACAGAGCGACATGGAAGGAGTTGCCAAAGGCAGAATAGGTCGCAAAGAGAACAATGGGATTGATGACAGGTGCTGTTACGAGAAAGGGAATGGCCGTGTAACTGGGAACCTTTTTTTCCAGAAAACGATTGATAATGGGGACAATCCCACATTCACAAGAAGGGAAAAGCATCCCGACAAAGGTCCCAAAAAAGATTCTCCCCCAACGATTTCGAGGGAGAAAATGATAAACCTTATCAGGTGTGATATAAACCTCAATTAGCCCTGAAACAATACTTCCTATTAGTACAAAAGGTAATGCTTCAATGATTATAGAGAGAAAAATGGCTCCAGTCTGAAGCACACTAGACGGGAGTTGTTGGAAAGCAGTCATCTAGTTTTTCTTTTCTGCTTTGGCTTTTTTCTCTTTGTCATCAGGGAAAGTGACTTGTTTCAAATCAGGGAGTTTCGCAAACTCTTCAAACATCTTGTCCAAGTCATCCGTTTTTGTAAATTTTACAGCCATAGGTGTACCTCGATTCTAAATTCTACCTCTATTATACTATTATTTTGAGGAAAAGGGAAAAGTTAAAATTGAGTATCTAACGAATAATAGAACGTGATATATCCTAATATACACTATGATTGTGATATAATAATTGTGGAATAACAGAGGAAATTATGGAACATAAAAAGATCCGTCAGGTTACTGACGAAGTAAAAGAAATTTTTAATATTGTTCTTGAAGCTAGTGATATCAAAGTTAACAAAGAAGGTTTAAGAAGTCATATGTTGAAACGGCATCATAATGATGTGATTCATCATATCGAAGATCTGGAACTTATACTAAGTAATCCAGATTTCGTTGGGGTCAATCCACGAGAGAAAGATGCTAGTTTTTAATATGTTAAAAGATTTGATGATAATGTTCTTGTTGCCATCAAGTTACTTAAAAGTGGAGATTTCTTTTATGTTCCGACCATGTATCGCTTACAAGATTTCAAGTTACAAAGTCGTATTAAGTCTGGTAGATTGAGAAAGATTGACAAAAAAAGTAGATAGTGCTAGAATAACATTAACGAAAGACATTTGAGGGCAGAAAGGTTCCTGCCGCACCTTGAAAAAGGTATCTGAGATGCTGGGTACACCGACCAGCCAAGTGTCCGTTATTTCAAAGGAGGGGCTTAAATGCTCCTTTTTTATTTAAAATTTTAAAATAGATTACACCCACCGCAGGCTCAGACTTGCGGTTTTTTATTTCTCAAAAACACGCATTTTGATCGATTAGAAACAGAAATTACAATCCTATTCTTCAAAAAAGCGTTTTCTTAAAGAATAGAGAGGAAGAATCGTGGCGCATTATTGTCAAAAATAAAAACAGTACAATTAATCACTTATCCTTTTGTCAACTATTAGAATTAAATTGCAACCTTCTTAATAATGCGGGTCCCAGAACTGGCTATTATGCCAGAGCCATTAAATACTTTTGATGTCAGGGATTGGTTAAAAAAGGTGGCAATACTCTCTAAGTACAAGTTATTGCACTATAGAATATAAATCTATTCCCCACATATTGTTTTTAAATACTGTAAGAGCTAATTTGAAACGTATAGCTTGTGGTATAATAGATTCATGGATAAAAAATATGAAAAAATCTCCCAAGATTTGGGAGTGACGTTAAAGCAAATTGATACTGTTCTAAGTTTGACAGCTGAAGGGGCTACTATTCCCTTTATCGCGCGTTATCGCAAGGACATGACTGGTAGTCTGGATGAGGTGGCAATTAAGGCCATTATTGACTTGGATAAAAGTCTGACCAACCTCAACGACCGTAAGGAAGCTGTTTTAGCTAAGATTCAAGAACAAGGCAAGCTGACCAAGGAGTTGGAAGAAGCTATCTTAGCTGCCGAAAAATTAGCAGACGTTGAAGAACTCTATCTTCCTTACAAGGAAAAGCGTCGGACCAAGGCAACTATTGCTCGTGAAGCTGGACTCTTCCCACTTGCTCGCTTGATTTTGCAGAATGTAGCTGGCTTAGAGAAGGAAGCTGAAAAGTTCGTCTGTGAAGGATTTGCGACTGGTAAGGAGACCTTGGCTGGTGCAGTTGATATCTTGGTCGAAGCCTTATCGGAAGATGTCAATTTACGCGCTCTAACTTATCAGGAGGTGCTGAGACACTCTAAACTCACTTCTCAAGTCAAGGATGAAAGTCTTGATGAAAAGCAGGTTTTTCAGATTTACTATGATTTTTCTGAGACAGTTGGAAATATGCAAGGCTATCGTACTTTAGCCCTCAATCGTGGGGAGAAGCTAGGTATTTTGAAGGTAGGTTTTGAACATGCGACGGACCGTATTCTTGCCTTTTTTGCTACTCGTTTCAAGGTGAAGAATGCCTATATTGATGAAGTGGTTCAGCAATCTGTTAAGAAAAAAGTCTTACCTGCTATCGAGCGACGTATTCGGACAGAATTGACTGAGAAAGCGGAAGAAGGAGCTATCCAACTCTTTTCGGACAACCTACGCAATCTCCTCTTGGTTGCTCCTCTGAAAGGGCGCGTGGTTCTTGGATTTGACCCTGCCTTTCGTACAGGTGCCAAGCTAGCTGTCGTAGATGCAACGGGTAAAATGCTGACAACTCAGGTCATTTATCCTGTTAAACCAGCATCAGCTCGTCAAATCGAAGAAGCCAAGAAAGAGTTGGCAGACTTGATTGGTCAATACGGCGTGGAAATCATTGCCATCGGAAATGGTACTGCTAGTCGTGAAAGTGAAGCCTTTGTGGCGGAAGTTCTTAAAGATTTTCCAGAAGTCAGCTATGTTATCGTCAATGAAAGTGGTGCTTCGGTCTATTCTGCCAGCGAACTTGCTCGTCAGGAATTTCCAGACTTGACCGTTGAAAAACGCTCTGCCATTTCTATCGCCCGTCGTTTGCAAGATCCGCTTGCAGAATTGGTCAAAATCGATCCTAAGTCAATTGGTGTCGGTCAGTATCAGCACGATGTCAGCCAGAAGAAATTGTCTGAGAGTCTGGACTTTGTCGTGGATACCGTGGTGAACCAAGTTGGTGTCAATGTCAATACAGCCAGTCCTGCTCTTCTTTCACACGTAGCTGGACTCAACAAAACTATCTCTGAAAATATTGTCAAATACCGCGAAGAAGAAGGAAAAATCACTTCACGCGCTCAAATCAAAAAGGTTCCTCGTCTGGGGGCCAAGGCTTTTGAACAGGCAGCTGGTTTTCTTCGTATCCCTGAAAGTAGCAATATACTTGATAATACAGGAGTTCACCCAGAAAATTACGCTGCCGTTAAGGAACTTTTCAAACGTTTGGACATTACAGACTTGAATGAAGAGGCCCAAAGTAAACTCAAGTCCCTTTCAGTCAAGGAAATGGCGCAAGAACTAGACCTTGGTCCAGAAACTCTTAAAGATATCATTGCAGACCTTCTCAAACCAGGTCGAGATTTTCGTGATTCCTTTGACGCACCTGTGCTTCGCCAAGATGTCCTAGATATCAAGGACTTAGTGGTTGGCCAGAAACTAGAAGGTGTGGTGCGTAACGTTGTTGATTTCGGTGCCTTCGTTGATATCGGGATTCACGAGGACGGCTTGATTCATATTTCCCATATGAGTCGGAAGTTTATCAAGCATCCCAGCCAAGTGGTATCCGTTGGTGATTTGGTAACGGTTTGGGTTAAGAAAATTGATACTGAACGTGAAAAAGTCAATCTGTCGCTAATCGCTCCAAATGAAACTGACTGATTACGTTAAGCAGGTTTCACTAGAAGACTTCGGCAGACCTTTTATCCATCATGCCCAGTGGAATAGGCGTCTACGTTCGACAGGTGGGCGATTTTTCCCAAAAGATGGGCATTTGGATTTTAATCCCAAGGTTTATCAGGAACTGGGTCTGGATGTTTTTAGGAAAATTGTCCGACATGAACTCTGTCATTATCACCTCTATTTTCAAGGGAAGGGATATCAACACAAGGATCGGGATTTTAAGGAACTGTTGAAAGCAGTGGATGGATTACGCTTTGTGCCCACCTTGACAAATAGCAACTCCAAACCAATTAAGCTCTATCGTTGCCAATCCTGCCAGCAAAGGTATCATCGCAAGCGAAAGATTGATATCAAACGCTATCGCTGTGGACTTTGTCGAGGTAATTTGCTACTAATAAATCAGCCTGAGGACTGATGAAAGCCGAGCCTACCCGTGATATACTATGTCTAACCTAGCAGAAAGAGGAAATATCATGAACAGTAAATTTTATAAAATGAGACGAAATCGCATGATTTCAGGAGTTCTGGCAGGTCTGTCAGACAAGTGGAACTTTGATGTTACCCTTGTTCGTTTTCTATTTGCTATTTTTACAGTCGCAAACTTTGGACTTGGCGTGATTATCTATATCATCCTAGCTTCTATCATGCCTACCAAGGAAGAAATTGAAGCAGAAATGTACGGAACAGGTCCACGCAAACGCAAAGAAGCCCAAGCCATTGACGATAATGAAGGCTGGTTTTGGTGAGGTTTAACAAAAGATTTGGAATAAGCAAAAAGCTTTAAATCAATAGTCTAAACTGCTTGATTTAAAGCTTTTTTACTTTTAATAAGATTTTCTCAGCCTCATATACAAATTAAAAATAATATTTTGAACTCATGTTTCTAATCTGATTTTTCATGCTGAGACAATACATTTTTTGAAAAATGATGGATGCTGATAACAACTGATAGCCAGCAAATAGCATAAGCAGTAGCTGTAAATTCTGTACCGATAAAGTATGTTTTTTCAACTAAGAGCTGACCGATGAATGGAGAGAGGAGATAGAGAATTCCGATGAGTATATGTTCTTTATGTTTCATTAAAGCGCACCTTCTTTCCTTATAGGTAGTTCGATTTGAAAGTGTTGAATTTAATGGTATGTTATCTAGGTAAGCTTACTCAAATGATAGTTCCCGCTTCCTCCTTTCCAAAGTAAGCCTTTTCACACTTATATTTTACAATTTAAAAAACAGGAAATCAAATCATTTTCTAAGTAATTTTGCCTACATTTCCCCAATCTTACAAAAATGTAAGATTAAAGTCTCTTTTGTAAGGTTAGGTTATGGCAAGCGATCTTTTTTTGATGTAAACTAGACTCATAAAGAACAAAGGAGTAACATCATGAAACAAATCTTACATAAGAAAACAAGAAAACCAAGCCACAAAGATATCGAGCGCGTTCAGCTGGGATGCGCTATGATGCAAGCAACATTTCATTTGATGGGATATTAAGAAAGGAGATTCTCATGACACTTTTAGATGTAAAACACGTTCAAAAAATTTACAAAACACGTTTTCAGGGCAACCAAGTAGAGGCCCTCAAGGACATTCACTTTACCGTGGAAAAGGGTGACTACGTTGCCATCATGGGTGAGTCTGGTTCTGGTAAATCAACTCTTCTCAATATTCTAGCTATGCTGGATAAACCAACTCGTGGTCAGGTTTACCTGAATGGAACAGACACCGCAACCATTAAAAATTCACAGGCTTCTAGCTTCCGTCGTGAAAAATTGGGCTTTGTCTTCCAAGATTTTAACTTGCTAGATACTCTGTCTGTTAAGGACAATATCTTGCTTCCGCTTGTCTTGTCAAGAAGACCTATTACGGAGATGATGAAGAAATTGGTGGTGACAGCTGAGAATCTAGGCATCAACCAATTACAAGAGAAGTACCCTTACGAGATTTCTGGTGGTCAGAAACAGCGTGTAGCAGTAGCCCGCGCCATCATCACAGAACCTGAAATTCTCCTTGCGGATGAGCCAACAGGAGCCCTTGATTCCAAGTCATCTGCAGCTCTTCTTGATGTTTTTGATGAAATCAATGAGCGCGGCCAAACCATTCTCATGGTAACCCACTCAACGGCAGCAGCTAGCAGGGCTAAACGCGTACTCTTTATCAAAGACGGCATTCTTTACAATCAAATCTACCGTGGAGAGAAAACAGAGCGTCAGATGTTCCAAGAAATCTCTGATACCTTGACTGTCATGGCAAGCGAGGTGAATTAGTATGTTTCGATTAACCAATAAGTTAGCGGTATCGAACTTGATTAAAAACCGCAAACTCTACTATCCTTTTGCGCTGGCTGTTCTCTTGGCAGTCACTGTCACCTATCTTTTTTACTCTCTAACCTTCAATCCCAAGATTGCTGAAATCCGTGGAGGAACAACCATTCAGGCTACACTTGGATTTGGTATGTTTGTCGTCACCCTTGCGTCAGCCATTATCGTCCTCTATGCCAATAGTTTTGTCATGAAGAACCGTTCCAAGGAACTAGGAATTTATGGCATGTTGGGCTTGGAGAAGCGTCATCTTATCAGTATGACCTTTAAGGAGTTAGTGGTATTTGGGATTCTAACTGTTGGAGCAGGTATCGGTATTGGAGCCTTGTTTGACAAGTTGATTTTCGCTTTCCTACTCAAACTGATGAAATTAAAGGTAGAACTAGTCGCTACTTTCCAGATGAAAGTTGTCATTACAGTACTTGTTGTCTTTGGTTTGATTTTCCTAGGCCTCATGTTCCTGAATGCCCTTCGAATTGCCCGTATGAATGCCCTCCAGCTCTCTCGTGAGAAAGCAAGCGGAGAGAAAAAAGGTCGTTTCCTACCTCTCCAAACTATTCTTGGTTCCATAAGTTTAGGGATTGGATATTATCTTTCCCTTACTGTAAAAGATCCTCTTACAGCCTTAACAACTTTCTTCCTAGCTGTTTTGCTGGTTATTTTTGGAACCTATCTCTTGTTCAATGCAGGTATTACCGTTTTCCTCCAAATCTTAAAGAAAAATAAGAAATACTATTACCAGCCCAATAACCTTATCTCAGTGTCTAACTTGATTTTCCGTATGAAGAAAAATGCGGTTGGACTAGCAACTATCGCAATTTTGTCAACAATGGTTTTGGTAACCATGTCAGCAGCGACTAGTATTTTCAATGCCTCAGAAAGCTTTAAAAAAGTTCTAAATCCTCATGATTTTGGGGTTTCAGGGCAAAATGTTGAAAAAGAAGACTTGGACAAACTCTTGAGCCAGTTTGCAAGTGATAAAGGTTATAAGATTAAAGAGAAAGAAGTGCTTCGTTACGCTTACTTTGGTGTTGCAAACCAAGAAGGTAGCAAGTTAACCCTTTTTGAAAAAGGACAAAATCGTGTCCAACCCACAACAGTTTTCATGGTATTTGACCAAAAAGATTATGAAAATATGACTGGCCAAAAATTGTCTCTATCAGGAAATGAGGTCGGACTCTTTGCAAAGAATGAGGGAGTTAAAGAACAGAAAGCTCTAACTCTAAATGATCATCAATTTTCTGTCAAAGAAGAATTTACTAAAGATTTCATTGTAAACCATGTTCCAAATCAGTTTAATATTTTGACTGCTGATTACAATTACCTTGTTGTACCTAATTTACAAGCCTTTTTGGATCAATTCCCAGATTCGGCTATCTATAATCAGTTTTACGGTGGTATGAATGTAAATGCCAACGAAGAAGAACAACTCAAGGTCGCTGAAGAATATGATAAATACCTCAACCAGTTTAATGCTCAATTAAACACGGAAGGTAGCTATGTGTATGGTAGCAATCTAGCAGATGCTAGTGCTCAAATGAGTGCCCTCTTTGGTGGTGTCTTCTTTATCGGTATTTTCCTATCCATTATCTTTATGGTCGGAACGGTTCTGGTCATCTATTACAAACAAATTTCTGAAGGCTATGAAGACCGTGAACGCTTTATTATCTTGCAGAAAGTCGGTTTAGATCAAAAGCAAATCAAGCAAACCATCAACAAACAGATTTTAACTGTTTTCTTCCTTCCTTTGCTTTTTGCCTTCATACATCTAGCCTTTGCCTACCATATGCTTAGTCTGATTTTAAAAGTGATTGGTGTAATAGATACGAATATGATGTTGATCGTGACCTTGTCTATCTGCGCTATCTTCCTCATCGCCTATGTGCTGATTTTCATGATTACTTCAAGAAGTTATCGCAAGATTGTGCAAATGTAAAAAAAGATACCTCGACTTCAAAATCGAGGTATTTCTTATATACTAAATGCTGAAAAGTTGTCCTAGCAGGAAGGTAACTCCCATAGTTAAGAGACCAATAGCTAAGTTTCGAATCATAGCTGTTTTGGTTGGGGCCTTTCCAAGTTTGGCACTAGTGTAACCAGTGAGAAGAAGGGCCACACCGACGATAAGAACAGTAGCAGGGATGCGGTATTCACTTGGGAAAATGGTAATTGAAAGCATGGGTGGTAAGCTACCAAGGAAAAAAGAAATAAAGCTAGAAATGGCAGCATGCCAAGGATTGGTAAATTCTTCATACTCAATCCCATATTTTTCCTCTACCAAAGCCTTGAGCGGATTATTTAAAAAGGCTTTGTTGGTCAAGAGTTGAGCAGAGGTTTCACATTCTCCATTTTGGATATAGGCTGCATAGAGAGACTTTTTGGCTAGTTCCATATCTTGGTCTAGCAAGACTTGCTCACGCGCAACGGCTGCTTCCTCGGTATCTTTTTGGGTTGAAACAGATACATATTCTCCACCAGCCATTGAAAAGGCACCGGCCAAAATAGCTGCAAATCCTGATAAAAAGATAATCCAGATATTACTTGTAGCACTGACAACCCCAATAACCACACCAGCAATGGAAATAATTCCATCATTAGCACCAAGAACACCCGCACGCAGGATATTTAAACGACCTGCAAAATTTGAATCGATTTCGTGATTTGTTTCTGACATACTATTCTCCTTTTTATCCAGTATAAAGGAAACAGGTTATGAAATCAATCTTTTAAAAGTATCTGAAAAAAGTTGCACGATTTTAATTTTACGAGCTTTGTTAAAAGTTAAAATCATTACTAGCTAGTAGAGAAGGATAAAAGAGATGCAAAGCTGATAGACTCGTCCTTTTTCTACTTATCTATGGTATAATAGGAGGTAGATTTACTAATCGGAGTAAGAAAGATTTTATGATTAAACTAGTAGCAACGGATATGGACGGAACCTTCCTAGATGAGAATGGACGCTTTGATATGGACCGCCTCAAGTCTCTCTTAGCTTCCTACAAGGAAAAAGGGATTTACTTTGCGGTAGCTTCAGGGCGCGGTTTTCTATCCTTAGAAAAATTATTTGCTGATGTTCGTGATGACATTATTTTTATCGCGGAAAATGGTAGTTTGGTAGAGTATCGAGGTCAGGACTTGTATGAAGCGACTATGTCTCGTGAGTTTTATCTATCAACTTTTGAAAAGCTGAAAACGTCACCTTATGTAGATATCAATAAATTGCTCTTAACAGGGAAAAAAGGCTCTTATGTTCTAGATACGGTTGATGAGACCTATTTGAAAGAGAGCCAGCATTATAATGAAAACATCCAAAAAGTAGTGAGTTTGGAAGCTATCACAGATGATATTTTCAAATTTACAACCAACTTCACAGAAGAAACGCTTGAAGCTGGGGAAGCTTGGGTAAACGAAAACGTTCCTGGTGTTAAGGCCATGACAACTGGCTTTGAATCTATTGATATTGTTCTGGACTATGTCGATAAGGGAGTGGCCATTGTTGAATTAGCTAAAAAACTTGGTATCACAATGGATCAGGTTATGGCTTTTGGAGACAATCTAAATGACTTGCATATGATGCAGGTTGTTGGACATCCTGTAGCTCCTGAAAATGCACGACCTGAAATTTTAGAATTAGCAGAGACTGTGATTGGTCACCATAAGGACCAGTCGGTTATAGCTTATATGGAGGGCTTATAATGGCAGATATAAAATTGATTGCATTGGACTTGGACGGGACCTTGCTGACTACTGATAAAAGGCTGACGGATCGTACCAAGGCAACCTTGAAAGCTGCGCGTGATCGTGGTATCAAGGTCGTATTGACAACTGGTCGTCCCTTAAAAGCTATGGATTTCTTTCTCCATGAGCTAGGGACTGACGGTCAGGAAGATGAGTATACCATTACCTTTAATGGTGGTTTGGTTCAGAAAAATACAGGTGAAATCCTTGATAAGACAGTCTTTTCATATGATGATGTGGCACGCTTGTATGAAGAAACAGAGAAATTATCACTGCCTCTTGACGCAATTTCAGAAGGAACTGTCTATCAAATTCAATCGGACCAAGAAAGTCTTTATGCCAAATTCAATCCAGCTTTGACTTTTGTTCCAGTGGACTTTGAAGACCTGTCTAGTCAAATGACCTACAACAAATGCGTGACTGCCTTTGCTCAAGACCCCTTGGATGCAGCCATTCAGAAGATTTCTCCAGAATTGTTTGACCAATATGAAATCTTTAAATCACGTGAAATGTTGCTAGAGTGGTCACCAAAGAATGTTCATAAAGCAACAGGTTTGGCTAAACTGATCAGCCATCTGGGAATTGACCAAAGCCAAGTGATGGCCTGTGGTGATGAAGCTAATGACCTTTCTATGATTGAATGGGCAGGACTCGGTGTTGCCATGCAAAACGCTGTTCCTGAAGTCAAGGCAGTCGCAAATGTGGTAACCCCAATGACCAATGATGAGGAAGCTGTCGCCTGGGCTATCGAAGAATACGTGCTAAAGGAGAACTAAGATATGGGATTGTTTGACCGTCTATTCGGAAAAAAAGAAGAACCTAAAATCGAAGAAGTTGTAAAAGAAGCTTTGGAAAATCTTGATTTGTCTGAAGACACTGAGACTTCTCTTACAGAAGCTGAGGAAGTTTCTCAAGACGCAGCAGAAATTGAAAGTTCTGAAGCAGCTGTGCTTGAAGAAGAGGAAATCCAAGAAACAGTTGAAGAAAATTATGATTCAGAGCCAGTTGTAGAAGTTCAACAAGAAGAAGTCGCAGAGGAAGAGAATCCGGAGTTCATAGAAACTGTCGAAGAAAATAGTTCTGAAGTTCTTGAACCAGAAACTCCTCGAGTAGAAGAAACTGTTCAGGAAAAATATGACCGCAGTCTTAAGAAAACTCGTACAGGCTTCGGTGCTCGCTTGAACGCTTTCTTTGCCAACTTCCGTTCTGTTGACGAAGAATTCTTCGAGGAACTGGAAGAACTACTGATCATGAGTGACGTTGGTGTCCAGGTTGCATCTAACTTAACAGAGGAGTTACGTTACGAAGCCAAGCTTGAAAACGCCAAGAAACCCGAAGTACTACGCCGTGTCATCATTGAGAAATTGGTTGAACTTTATGAAAAGGATGGCAACTACGATGAAAGAATCCACTTCCAAGACGGCTTGACAGTCATGCTCTTTGTCGGGGTCAATGGCGTTGGGAAAACAACTTCTATCGGAAAACTAGCCCACCGCTACAAACAAGCTGGTAAGAAGGTCATGCTAGTTGCGGCAGATACCTTCCGTGCAGGTGCAGTAGCCCAGCTAGCTGAATGGGGTCGACGCGTAGATGTTCCAGTAGTGACTGGACCTGAAAAAGCTGACCCAGCCAGTGTAGTCTTTGATGGCATGGAACGTGCCGTTGCTGAAGGTATCGATATTCTCATGATTGACACCGCTGGTCGTCTGCAAAACAAGGACAACCTTATGGCTGAGCTAGAAAAGATTGGTCGTATCATCAAACGTGTTGTGCCAGAAGCACCCCATGAAACCTTCTTGGCACTTGATGCATCAACAGGTCAAAACGCTCTTGTACAGGCCAAAGAATTTTCAAAAATTACTCCTTTGACAGGAATTGTCTTGACTAAGATTGACGGAACTGCTCGAGGTGGTGTTGTTTTAGCTATCCGTGAAGAACTCAATATTCCTGTAAAATTGATTGGTTTCGGTGAAAAAATCGATGATATTGGAGAGTTTAACTCAGAAAACTTTATGAAGGGGCTCTTAGAAGGCTTAATCTAATCAGAAACAAAAATCCTGCAAGACACAAACTTGCAGGAAATTTTTTATTCTAAACGACCATCTTGACGATAGGTGATATCTGGTTGCCAAGTCCATTTGGCACCGAATTTTTCAAGTAAGTCAAAGCTTGCTTGAGGTCCCATGCTTCCAGCTTTATAGTCATGAAGTGGGGCACCATTTTCAGCCCAGAGTTCTTCGATACGGTCAATCAATTTCCATGACGCACCAACTTCATCCCAGTGGCTAAAGTTAGTTGAGTTGTTATTTAAGACATCATAAATCAATTTCTCGTATGGTTCTGGAGAAGCACCAGTTGCGGTCGCATCTGTACGGTAATCAAGTGAGTTAGGAGCCAAGTTGAATTCTTCTCCTACTTGCTTCCCATTTAGGCTAAGAGAGAAGCCTTCTGTTGGCTGGATATAGATGGTCAAAATGTTCGGAGCAAGTGGTTCTCCAAAGATAGAATCCATTTGTTTAAAGACGATGTTGACATGAGTTCCTTTTTCAGTCAGACGTTTACCAGTACGGAAGAAGAAAGGAACACCACGGAAGCGATCGCTGTCTACAAAGAAGGCACCAGATGCGAAGGTTTCAGTTGTTGATTCTGGATTCACATTTGGCTCGCTACGATAAGAGATGTATTTCATGCCATCAATCTTACCTGAACGGTATTGACCACGGATAAAGTGTTCTTTAAGTTCTTCATCAGTTGGATGATAGAGGTTTTTAAAGACCTTAATCTTTTCAGCACGGATCTCGTCTTTTGTGAAGTTTGCTGGCTTATCCATAGCAAGTAGGGATAGAAGTTGCAAAGTATGGTTCTGTACCATATCGCGGAGGGCACCAGATTGGTCATAGTAGCCACCACGTTCTTCTACACCCAAGCGCTCTGCAAAGGTAATTTGAACATTGTCGATAAAGTCCTTGTTCCAAACGTTTTCAAAAATCAAGTTTGCAAAGCGAACTGCAAAGATACTTTGGATCATTTCCTTACCAAGATAATGGTCAATACGGAAAATTTGTTCTTCGTCAAATGTCGCTAGGAGCTCGTCATTCAACTTGCTTGCAGTTGCGTAATCTGTACCAAATGGTTTCTCAACGATTAAGCGCTCAAAACCTTTACCATCCACAATGTTTTCAGACTTAAGGTGTTTAGCAATAGTTCCAAAGAACTGAGGTGCCATAGACAAGAAGAAGAGCTTGTTGTGTTCAGCTTGGTACTTGTTATTTAGTTCAGCCTGCAATTGACGTAGAGCAATGTAGTGTTCTGTATCATTGACATCATGACTTTGATAATAGAAGTGGCTAGCAAACTCCTGAGCCTGTTCGGTACTATCTGCCAAATCAAGGATAGATTCAACTACTACAGATTCAAAATATTCCTTGCTCCAAGGACGACGGGCAGTTCCAATGACAGCAAAGTGCTCGGAAAGATTGCCGGATTTATATAGTCTAAATAGGGAAGGGTAGAGCTTGCGTTTAGCCAGGTCTCCACTCGCACCGAAAATTGTAACAATAACCTTAGATGACATCTAGCTACCTAATTTCTATTTTTATTCCTAGTCTTGCTAGGTATGAGGAAACCTCATTTCATAAACTTAATTCTAACATAATTTTCCTAAAAATCAAAAAATCCAATACGAGATAGAAAAAAACTGCAAGGAAATCCTTACAGTTTGAGTTTAGACGTTTAAGACCTTGTCCAAGAAATCTTTCAGACGTGGGTGCTGTGGGTTATCAAAGATTTGGTCAGGTGTTCCGTCTTCAAGGAATTCACCATCTGCAGTAAAGATAACGCGGTCGGCAACCTGACGAGCAAATCCCATCTCATGGGTTACAATAATCATGGTCATGCCTTGTTTAGCCAAGTCTTTCATAACGTTTAGTACGTCTCCGACCATCTCAGGGTCAAGGGCTGAAGTTGGTTCATCAAAGAGCATGATGTCTGGATTCATTGCTAGTCCACGAGCGATGGCTACACGTTGTTTTTGCCCACCTGATAGGCTATCTGGATTGGCATTAGCTTTATCTGCTAGTCCAACCTTTTCAAGCAACTCCATTCCCAATTTCTCAGCTTCTTCCTTAGTCATCAACTTGTGCTCAATAGGAGCAAAAGTGATGTTGTCCAAAACAGACATATGTGGGAAGAGGTTGAAGTGTTGGAAAACCATTCCGATATTTTCACGGACGTGGTCAACGTTGGTTGTTTTTTCAGTTAAGTCATAACCGTTCACAGTGATGTGACCGCTAGTAACTTCTTCTAAAAGATTAAGGCTACGAAGGAAGGTCGATTTACCAGAACCTGAAGGACCGATGATACAAACTACATCTCCTTCATAGAACTTAGTCGTAATTCCTTTTAAAACCTCATTTTTTCCGTAGCTTTTGTGTAAATCATTTACATCAATTTTTAATTTTGCCATTAACGAATCCTCTTTTCTAAGCGTTTCGCTAGTTTAGTCAAAAGTGTGATAATTACAAGATAGAAGATAGCAAGGATTGCATACATCTTGAAACTTTGGTAGTTACGGGCAATGATAATCTTACCAGTTTGGAAGAGTTCAACCAAACCGATAGCAGATACGATAGTTGTATCTTTAAGAGCGATAACGAATTGGTTAACAAAGTTTGGCAACATCAATTTAGTTGCTTGTGGCAAGATAATCTTATGCATGGTTTTTCCATAAGAGATACCCAAGCTTCGGCTGGCTTCCATTTGTCCAACTGGAACGGCCTGAATACCACCACGAACGATCTCAGCGATATAAGCAGCTGCATTGAGCGATAGGGCAATAGTACCAGCTACAAAGTCGTTAATTGGACTTTGTTGACCTGTAATAGACTCGATGAAGTTTGGAATTCCCCAGAAGATGAAAGCTGCAAGAATCATCAATGGAATACCACGAATGACGTCAACGAAAATCTCAGAGATGACGCGAAGAGATTTGTATGGGCTAACGCTAAACATACCGAAGATAATTCCGATAACAATGGCAATAGCAAATGAGATAAGAGCTAGAGCAAGAGTGATACCAAGCCCGCTAAGGAGTTGTTTATAGTTGTTTTGAAGCAAGCCCCAGATAGTTGTCTCATCAACAGTGCTTGTTGAAGTAGATGAAGATTCGCTAGCTAGGTATTTATCAAGAATCTTTTGGAATTCACCGTTTGCTTTAAGGTTAGCAAGTCCGTTGTTGAACATTTGAATCAATTCTGGATTTGCTCCTTTTTTAACGGCAAAGGCTGTTTCACCGATTGGAGTTCCAGCGATTGGAGTTTTCAATTTTTGACCTTGGCTGATAGAATATTTGAGAACAGGTTCATCATCCATAACGGCGTCAATGGCACCAGTGTTTAAACTGTCATACATTGATGAACCATCAGCGAAGGTTTTAATTTGATAACCGTATTTGCTTTGATTTTCTGTTAGGAAGGTTTGAGAAGCAGTTCCGTTTTTAACACCGACTGTCTTTCCTTTTAAATCTTCATAAGAAGCAATATTGCTTGATTCTTTGACACCAAGGATAGTATTAGCAGTGTAGTAGGATTCTGAGAAGTCAAAAGTTGCCTTACGAGCATCTGTGACAGACATACCAGCAATGATACCATCTGCTTGACCAGCTTGGACAGCGTTAATAGCGGCATCGAAACCAGGGTTGATGATTTCAATTTCAAAACCTTGGTCTTTAGCGATTGCCTTAATCAAGTCCATATCAATACCAGTGTATTGGTTGCTTGAATTTTGGAAAACAAAAGGTGCAAAAGAAGAATCGCTGGCAATGATGTATTTAGCCTTAACAGGAATAGCTTTTAATCCTGCTAGAGTAGTTGTAGTTGGTACTGCTGAAGATGATGATTCAGTCCATTTCTTGATGATTTTATCAAGACTACCATCTTTTTTCATTTCAGCCAAGGCTTGGTTAAATTCAGTAACCAGGTGCTCGTATTTACTTCCTTTTTTAACACCGAAAGCAAAACTTCCTACAGCTTCACCATCCATTTCAATATGGAGGTCTTGACCTTGGTTGATGGCATATTCGATAACAGGCTTGTCATCCATCATGGCATCAATGGCACCAGCACTCAAGCTGTTGTTCATCAAATCACCAGTGTCAAATGTTTTAATAGTAAAGCCGTATTTATCCTTGATACTTTCAAGGAAACGTTGAGCGGCTGTTCCGTTTTTAACACCAACAGTTTTACCTTTTAATTGGTCATACTGACTAATCTTGTGTGACTTTGTAGTTGCAATGACAACTTTTGTATCATAGTAAGTATCAGACATGGTGAAAACTTTTTCACGTTCTGCAGTTTTTGTCATTCCAGCCATGATAGCGTCAGCTTGACCAGATTGAACCGCATTGACCGCTGCGTCAAATCCAGGATAGGACATCTGAATGTTCCATCCTTTAATCTCAGCGACTTTGTTAATAATGTCAACATCAATTCCTTTATAAGTTTGATCTGAATCTTTAAACTCAAAAGGTGCATAGGCGGTATCAGACACAATCTTAATCGTCTCAGCTTTCGCAATACCTAATGAGAAAATTGGGAATAAAATTAGCAAAAATGCTAGAAATTTTTTCTTCATTTTTAGTCTCCTTTTCCGAATATTTTCCCATTATATCAGAAAAAGTAAAAAAAGGCAAATTTTTATATTTCTGTGTCAGAAAATATAACATTGTTTTTTCCTTTTCTTTCTTGAATTGTTACTATAAAGTGCTATAATAATAGTATATATAGAAGAAAAGAGGACAGGGATATGAAGAACAAAAGAATATTTAAAGACTTCCAAGCTTCCAAAATGCGGTTAAACCTTTACACAAGCCCCTTGTTAGCCTTTGCTTTTGTCTTCATAGGAGAGTTTGTGGCTTATACTCTGTATGGTATTAGTTTGTTAGCTCTCATCGGACTTGCTAGAAATTTTGGAGAGGCTGGTCAAAATCTTGCAACCTACTTGCAGACTTTGGAGCAAAACTTGATGGATAAAACAAGTGACTTTCATTTAATTTTAGAATTGCTGGCCTTTGGTTTCGTTCTCAACACTGTGTTCAGATGGACTAGAAAAGTTGAGAAAAGGCCTATTCGAACTTTGGGATTTTATAGAGAAAAATTCCTCAGCAATCTTCTGAAAGGATTTGGCCTAGGCCTGGCACTTTTTCTTCTGACCTTATTAGGTTTAGTAGCATTAGGGCTATATCGTTTTGAGTCCATTCACTTGAATCCTTATTCGCTTGTCTTTGTCATTTTTACCATTCCATTTTGGATTTTACAGGGGACAACAGAAGAAGTGGTGGCTCGTGCTTGGCTCCTTCCTCAATTGGCCTCAAGAACCAATCTAAAACTTGCTGTTCTTATATCTAGCTTGTTCTTTACCCTGCTTCATGCGGGAAATTCTGGTCTCACCCCTCTATCTCTAGTGAATCTCTTTTTATTCGGAGTTGCCATGTCACTTTACCTCCTCAAAACAGATACAGTTTGGGGTGTAGCAGGTATTCATGGCGCCTGGAATTTTGCTCAGGGAAATTTATTTGGGATTTTAGTTAGCGGTCAGCCGTCCGGAACGTCTTTGATGACCTTTTTACCACAAGGCAATCAAGACTGGCTATCTGGTGGGTCTTTTGGTATTGAGGGTTCCATCATGTCCAGTATTATTTTGTTTCTGCTGATTGTCTATCTCGCTTATCAATTAAAGAAAGAAAATGAAAGGATGTGACTTCGGTCCGTCCTTTTCTTCGTGAAAATGCTACAAGTATGCTAAAATAGGAATAGCACATCGAGAGAGGATTCTTATGATCAATCGTATTACAGATAATCAATTTAAACTAGTATCAAAATATCAACCATCAGGAGATCAACCACAAGCTATCGAGCAGTTGGTTGATAATATCGAGGGTGGAGAAAAAGCTCAGATTCTGATGGGGGCGACCGGAACAGGGAAGACCTATACCATGAGTCAGGTCATTTCCAAAGTCAATAAACCAACTCTGGTCATCGCCCATAATAAAACTCTAGCAGGACAGCTCTATGGGGAGTTTAAGGAATTTTTCCCTGAAAATGCTGTAGAGTACTTCGTATCCTACTATGACTATTACCAGCCAGAAGCCTATGTACCTTCTAGCGATACATATATTGAAAAGGATAGCTCTGTCAATGACGAGATTGATAAACTCCGACACTCAGCGACTTCAGCCCTTTTGGAGCGCAATGATGTTATTGTCGTGGCTTCAGTCTCTTGTATCTATGGTTTGGGTTCGCCCAAGGAATACGCTGATAGTGTCGTTAGTCTCCGTCCAGGTCTTGAAATTTCTCGTGATAAACTCTTGAATGACTTAGTTGATATCCAGTTTGAACGTAATGATATTGATTTCCAACGGGGAAGATTTCGCGTTCGTGGGGATGTGGTAGAGATTTTCCCAGCTTCCCGTGATGAACACGCCTTTCGAGTAGAGTTTTTTGGAGACGAAATTGACCGTATTCGTGAGGTTGAGGCCCTGACTGGTCAGGTCTTGGGAGAAGTGGATCATTTGGCGATTTTCCCAGCTACTCACTTTGTGACCAATGACGACCATATGGAAGTTGCCATTGCCAAGATTCAAGCAGAATTAGAAGAGCAGTTAGCTGTCTTTGAGAAGGAAGGTAAATTGCTTGAAGCCCAGCGCTTGAAACAACGGACAGAGTATGATATCGAAATGCTGCGTGAGATGGGCTATACCAACGGGGTTGAGAACTATTCACGTCACATGGATGGACGTAGCGAAGGAGAGCCTCCTTATACGCTTCTCGACTTCTTCCCAGATGATTTCTTGATCATGATTGACGAGAGCCACATGACAATGGGGCAAATTAAGGGCATGTACAATGGAGATCGCTCTCGTAAGGAAATGCTGGTTAATTATGGTTTCCGTTTGCCGTCTGCTTTGGACAATCGACCTCTCCGTCGTGAGGAGTTTGAAAGTCATGTACATCAAATTGTTTACGTTTCAGCGACACCTGGTGACTATGAAAATGAACAGACTGAGACAGTAATTGAGCAAATCATTCGTCCAACGGGACTCTTGGATCCTGAGGTGGAAGTCCGTCCAACTATGGGACAGATTGATGACCTCTTAGGTGAAATCAATGCCCGTGTTGAAAAGAATGAACGAACCTTTATTACCACCTTGACCAAGAAAATGGCAGAGGACTTAACCGACTACTTCAAGGAAATGGGCATCAAGGTCAAGTACATGCACTCGGATATTAAGACCTTGGAGAGGACAGAGATTATCCGTGACCTGCGCTTGGGTGTCTTTGATGTCTTGGTCGGAATCAACCTGCTCCGTGAAGGGATTGACGTTCCTGAAGTGAGTCTCGTAGCTATTCTCGATGCTGACAAGGAAGGTTTCCTTCGTAACGAACGTGGACTCATCCAGACCATTGGACGTGCCGCCCGTAACAGCGAAGGCCATGTCATCATGTATGCGGACACGGTTACCCAGTCAATGCAACGTGCCATTGATGAAACGGCTCGCCGTCGGAAAATCCAGATGGCCTATAATGAAGAACATGGTATCGTTCCACAAACCATTAAGAAAGAAATCCGAGACCTTATTGCCGTAACCAAGGCGGTTGCTAAGGAAGAAGACAAGGAAGTCGATATCAATAGCCTCAACAAACAAGAGCGCAAAGAACTCGTCAAGAAACTGGAAAAACAAATGCAAGAAGCCGTCGAAGTGCTTGACTTTGAACTAGCAGCTCAGATACGTGATATGATGTTGGAAGTCAAGGCCTTGGATTAGGGGAATTTTATGAATATTTTAGTTATCAATGGACATCCTGATAAAGAAAGTTACTGCCAAGCAATTTTTCAAACGATTGTAGAAAGTATAGACTCAAAGAGACATGAACTTGAAGTGATTAATCTTAATGAGGAAGAGTTTGATCCTGTTTTACGTTATGGTTATCGACAAAGGATGGAGGACGATCTGTTCATTCTACGCTCTCAAGAATTAATCCAGTGGGCAGATCATTTAATTTTTGTTTATCCTATTTGGTGGAGTAGTATGCCTAGTCTATTGAAAGGTTGGATTGATCGTGTTTTTACGCCAGGCATTGCATACTCCGCAAATAATCGAGGAAGCTTTATTTTGAACTACTTGAGAGGTAAACAGTTCAAAAAGTTACTAAAAGGAAAAACAGCTAGTATCTATGCAACCTCCATGGCACCAACTTGGTGGTATAAAGTATTTTCAGGTCCGATTAACATTCCAGACAGTTATGGAATATCAGTATTAAAGAATGCTGTATTGAATCACTGTGGCATAAAAACAAAGAGGGTTTCAATCTTGGGAGAGTTAGGCCGTGAAGTAAATACAAGTTCAACAAGACAAAAATTTCTACAAAAAGTAGCAAAGGAAGTCAGGATGTTAGATTAAGGAAAAGAAAATAAATGACGATTATTGTCAAATCAATGGAAACTCCTGAAGAGATAGAAGGTAAATCCCATGTTCACTGGCAAACGTGGAGAGAAGCTTATGACGACCTTTTGCCTGCAGAATTTCAGGAGACAATGACATTAGAAAGATGTCGATTCTTTAGTCAAAAGTATCCAGAAAATACATTGATTGCGATGGATGGTATGAAGGTAGTTGGTTTTATAAGTTATGGCAACTTTCGTGATGAGACTATTCAAGCTGGTGAAATTATTGCTTTATATGTTTTAAAAGACTATTATGGAAAAGGAATCGCACAAAAGTTAGTGAAAGCAGCTTTGACTGCTCTTGATCATTTTTCTGAAATTTTCTTATGGGTATTGAAAGATAATAAGCGAGCCATTGCTTTCTATCAAAAAATGGGTTTTACTTTTGATGGTCAAGAAAAAATACTTGAACTTGGAAAACCTATAAAGGAAAAACGAATGGTATTTTATTCTAAATAATTTTAAAAAGTAGAAGCTAGAATCTTTGGTACCAAGTCTAAAAATTTAATAAATTAGAAAGCGAGTAAATTTATGTCCCGTTCCCAATTAACGATTTTAACAAACATTTGTCTGATTGAAGACCTCGAAACTCAGCGCGTGGTTATGCAGTATCGCTCTCCTGAAACCAATCGCTGGTCTGGTTATGCCTTTCCTGGAGGTCATGTAGAAAATGGCGAAGCTTTCGCAGAGTCTGTCATTCGTGAAATATATGAAGAAACAGGGTTGACTATCCAAAATCCTCAACTTGTCGGTATTAAAAATTGGCCTCTGGATACAGGTGGGCGCTATATTGTCGTTTGTTATAAGGCGACTGAGTTCTCTGGTAGCCTTCGCTCTTCAGATGAAGGAGAAGTTTCTTGGGTGCAAAAAGACCAGATTCCAAACTTGGATCTGGCCTATGATATGTTACCCTTGATGGAGATGATGGAAGCTCCTGACAAATCTGAATTTTTCTACCCTCGCCGTACAGAAGACGATTGGGAAAAGAAAATTTTCTAGTCCTTTACTAAATAACCTAGCTGATCCAAGGCCTCCTCGATATAGTGGAGGTCTTGTTGTGTTTCAGCTTCGACTAGGTGGTAATGGATACCATCTGTCAATTCAGACAGAGGTCTAAAGTCAGAATGCTCGACTTGTTCTAGAAAATGCTGCACATCTCTACGACAAGACAGTTTCAGCAAGGTTTCAATTTCTCCATAAACGGGATGGTCAATCAAGGTATTCTGGACACGTCCTCCATTATCGACGATAGCAAGGAGTTCTTGACCGATTTCTTCAACTTCATGTTTCACTTTGAAAAGTTTGTGGACGTATGGATTGACATCAACTTGCTTATAGACGTAGCCACGATTGGTGGATAGGATAGGAGCGCCATCGGCTCTTAAAATTGCAATGTCCTGTACAATGACTTGGCGTGTAACATGAAAATGTTCAGCCAAACTTTGGCCATTGAGGGCTTTAGGAGCTTCTTTCAAGAGTTGAAGCAGGGCTTGTTTGCGATTTTTTGTCATAGTTCTTCCTTTTAGCGGCGTTTTCGAAGCACTTTATAGACAGCTAGTGCTAATGTATAGTCTACCATACTATGGATAATTGTGCCAAATCCAACTAGTACAAATAGAACATAAAACATATTTTCTACATTGGTACCAGAAGTTGCATAAAAAACGACACAGGCCAATACTTCAGCAAGGGCATGGATAAGTGCTAAAACAAAGTTAAAAATCCAAGAAGATTTTGGTTTATCTAGGGTATCGGGGAATTTTTGTAGGTAAAGAGCTCCCAAAGTCCCAAAAAAGATATGGGAAAAAGCTCGAAAAACGATAACCATGGGATAGCCAGCCATCAAAAATCCAAAACTAGAGGCTAGGATGACAAAAACAGCCATCAAGGGCGACAAGAACATGGCAATAAAAATAGCGATGTGGCTTCCCAAAGTGTAAGAAGCAGGTGGAATGACAATCTTAAAAGGCATAACAATTGGAATCAAAATCGCAATAGCCGTTAAGAGGGCAGTCATTGTCATAAATTGTGTCTTTTTCCGTGTATTCATAAGAATCTCCTTTTTGTCTGTATATACACTAGTATAGTACAATAAACAAGACAATAAAGCAAGGATTTACTTAGGTTTATAGGTCGTTTTTTAGTTAAAAGTTAGTAAAGATTTCACTAAAAAGAAACTGTATAGAGCAAAATCTCCACCTTCAGGTTTGAAAGCGGAGAATGTTTTTATTTCTTCAAAGTTTGTAGTCTTGGAACAATGGCTAGGGTTAGAACTGCGGAAATGACTAATTCAGCAATCGAATTTGTAGAGATAACAGTTGCTAGGAGTTTTTGGATATTACCATCAAAAACATTTCCAAAAAGGTAGAAAATTCCACCAAGTACAAAGACTGTGTTGGTAAGTGAACCAAGGGCACCAGCTAAAATAAGACCAGTTTTATTTTTCATCAGTTTATAAACTAGATACGGAGTCAAACCAATCAAAATACGTGGGACGATAGCTATGATAGCTGAGTAGATGTTTCCGTTTGGGACGAATGGTGAGAAGAGGTAGCTTGTTGGTAGAATCGTAATCGTGTTAACGGTCAAGCTAAGTAGCCCCATCAAAAATCCAAGTGTAACCCCAACGCGTGGACCGTAAATAATGCTGGCAATAATGACAGGAATATGAACGATGGTCGGTTTGATTGGGAATGGAAAAAGGTTAAAGATAAGTGAGCTCAGAAAGTGTATCACGAGCATGGTTGCAAAAAAGATAGCAATAGGTGCAATATTAGAGCGTTTTTTCATCGATAGTTTCCTTTATTCTTTCTAAAATAATTGTGAGGTCAGCTAAAGCTCCTCGTCCATGGTCTCCGCAAGCTAGTAGGGATTCTTTAGGAGCAATCAGCTGATAGCCGTAGCTTTCTAATGTTTTCAGATTAGCCTGAGTTGCCGGATGGTCATACATTTTTGTATTCATAGCAGGAGCTATTAGTTTAGGAATATGACTGGGCAAGGCTAGAGCCGTACTGGTCACCATGTTGTCCGCAAAGCCGTGGGCTAGTTTTGCAATAGTGTTAGCTGTTGCAGGGGCCACGATGAATAGATCAGTTTCTTTTCCAAGTTCAATATGATTGACTTGATCTGGATAGGATTCCTTCATGACATCCAAGTGAACAGGATTCTGTGAGAGTACCTGTAGTGTCAAAGGTTGGATAAACTCTGTGGCAGCCTGAGTCATCAAGACAGTGACTTGATGATCTTGTTTTTTGAGAGAACTGACTAAATCTGCCGACTTGTAAGAGGCGATTGATCCTGTTACAGCCAAGAGAATATGTGCCATAGCTTTCCTTTCTATGAATGATAGGCTTGAATCTTTTCAAGGAGGAGTTTTGCAATTTCTTCTTTAGTGTTAACCGTTTGAAGATAATCTTTCTCAACAAAGATTGCACGATGCTGGTTTGCTGAAATTTGAGTCAGGTCATTTGCGATAATCAAGTCTGCTTGGTTCTTGATAAGACTTTTTCTGGCAATCACGATGAGATAATCCTCAGAGACATCAACCAGCAGTTTGAAACCAATCAGATGAATAGTAGGATTCCATTCCTTGACTAGAGAGATGATTTTGGGTGTTTTTTTCAGGAATAAAACCTGAACCTTATCAGTCGAAGAAATCTTAGCCTGATGATTTTGCTTGCTTAAAAATTCTTCCAAATTGGAGCTAGACTGAACTTCCTCTAGACCTGTCATATAAACAGGAGTGTAATCGGACACAGCCATTGAGTGAATCAAGACCTGATAGTCCTTGACACGTTCTTGCATTTCAAGGAGAAGGTCCTTGGTATTGTTAATTTCTCGAATGCTTAGGTTGGGATGGGCTTCTGGCTTCAGAGCTCGTTTTGTTGTTATCAAACAAACTTCATGCCCTGCAGCAAGCAAGGTTTCTGTGATGATTTTCCCCAAGCGTCCTGTAGAATGGTTAGTGATAGAACGGACGCTATCGATAGCTTCACTGGTACCGCCCGATGTAACTAAAATTTTCATAGCACTATTGTACACAAAAATAAACGGTAAGTAAAATGAAAGCAATAAAAATTTGGTAAAAGGAAAGAATATAGTTTCAAACTATAAAGCCATATAAAATTTAAGAAAGGACTCTAAAAATCTTAAAAACAGGGATATTTACGAACGTTTAGAGAGTTTTCGGATGTTAAAAATCTTGTTTTGTGTTATAATGAATTATCATATAAGAGGTTAGAGGAGTTTTGAATGAAAACAGATATTGAAATTGCACAGAGTATTGAGTTGAAGCCAATCGTTGATGTTGTAGAGAAACTTGGTATTTCTTACGACGATTTGGAGTGGTACGGAAAGTACAAGGCTAAGCTCAGCTTTGATAAAATTCGTGCAGTTGAGAGCAATCCAGTTGGAAAATTGATTCTGGTTACTGCCATCAACCCAACACCTGCAGGTGAAGGAAAATCAACCATTACCATTGGTCTTGCGGATGCCTTGAATAAGATTGGCAAGAAAACCATGATTGCTATTCGCGAACCATCTCTTGGTCCAGTAATGGGGATTAAGGGTGGTGCAGCTGGTGGTGGTTATGCTCAAGTGCTGCCAATGGAAGACATTAATCTCCACTTCACTGGAGACATGCATGCCATTACAACTGCCAACAATGCTCTTTCTGCCTTGATTGACAACCACTTGCACCAAGGGAATGAGTTGGGAATTGACCAACGACGTATTCTCTGGAAACGTGTAGTGGACTTGAACGACCGTGCTCTTCGTCATGTAACCGTTGGACTTGGTGGTCCTCTAAACGGTATTCCTCGTGAGGATGGCTTTGACATTACCGTCGCTTCCGAAATTATGGCGATTCTTTGCTTGGCAACAGACATCGAGGACTTGAAACGCCGTTTGGCTAATATTGTTATTGGTTATCGTTACGACCGTACACCAGTTTCTGTAGGTGATTTGCAGGTTGAAGGTGCCTTAGCTTTGATTTTGAAGGATGCGATTAAGCCGAACCTGGTTCAGACAATTTACGGAACACCTGCCTTTGTGCACGGTGGTCCATTTGCCAATATTGCTCACGGATGTAACTCTGTCTTGGCAACTACAACAGCCCTTCACTTGGCTGATTACACAGTTACTGAAGCTGGTTTTGGTGCAGACCTTGGTGCCGAGAAATTCCTTGATATTAAGACACCAAACTTGCCAACATCTCCAGATGCAGTAGTTATTGTTGCAACCCTTCGTGCTCTTAAGATGAATGGCGGTGTGGCTAAAGACGCTTTGACAGAAGAAAATGTAGAAGCAGTGCGTGCCGGTTTTGCTAACTTGAAACGCCACGTTGAAAATATCCGTAAGTTCGGTATTCCAGCAGTTGTGGCCATTAACGAATTTGTATCTGATACAGAAGCTGAAATTGTAGCCTTGAAAGAACTTTGTGACTCAATCGATGTACCAGTTGAATTGGCTAGTGTCTGGGCTGATGGTGCAGAAGGTGGAGTAGCACTTGCCGAAACAGTTGTCAAAACCATCGCTGAAACCCCAGCTAACTATAAACGTTTGTATGACAATGACCTTTCTGTCCAAGAAAAGATTGAAAAGATTGTCACTGAAATCTACCGTGGTAGCAAAGTGAACTTTGAGAAGAAAGCTCAAACACAAATCGCTCAAATCGTTCAAAACGGTTGGGACAAATTGCCAATCTGTATGGCTAAAACTCAATACAGTTTCTCAGATAATCCAAATGCACTTGGAGCACCTGAAAACTTTGAAATTACTATTCGTGAATTGGTACCAAAATTAGGTGCAGGCTTTATCGTTGCCTTAACTGGCGATGTCATGACCATGCCAGGCCTACCAAAACGTCCAGCAGCTCTCAACATGGATGTTGAAAGTGATGGAACAGTATTAGGTTTGTTCTAGTATATTGAAATTGACTTTATACTCTTCGAAAATCTCTTCAAACCACGTCAGCTTCACCTTGCCGTACTCAAGTACAGCCTGCGGCTAGCTTCCTAGTTTGCACTTCGATTTTCATTGAGTAAAAAATGAGTTTGGAAATACTATCCAAGCTCATTTTTTATCTAGATATAAGGAGTTATCTTCTACACGTAATCTGTCTAGGTAAAGATATTTTCCCTGAATTCTGATATAATAGAAACATTGACTTCAAGAGTAAGGAAGAGAAGATGAACGCATTATTAAATGGAATGAATGACCGTCAGGCTGAGGCGGTGCAAACGACAGAAGGTCCCTTGTTGATCATGGCGGGGGCTGGTTCTGGAAAGACCCGAGTTTTGACCCACCGCATTGCTTATCTGATTGATGAAAAGCTGGTCAATCCGTGGAACATCTTGGCCATTACCTTTACTAATAAGGCTGCGCGTGAGATGAAAGAGCGTGCTTATAGTCTCAATCCAGCCACTCAGGACTGTCTGATTGCGACCTTCCACTCCATGTGTGTTCGTATTTTGCGTCGGGATGCAGACCATATTGGCTATAACCGTAATTTTACTATTGTGGATCCTGGTGAACAGCGAACGCTCATGAAACGCATTCTCAAACAGTTGAATTTAGATCCCAAAAAATGGAATGAGCGGAGCATCTTGGGAACTATTTCCAATGCTAAGAATGATTTGATTGATGATGTTGCCTATGCTGCCCAAGCTGGCGATATGTATACGCAAATCGTGGCCCAGTGTTATACTGCTTACCAAAAAGAATTGCGTCAGTCTGAGTCGGTTGACTTTGATGATTTGATTATGCTGACCCTGCGTCTCTTTGATCAAAATCCTGATGTTTTGACTTACTATCAACAGAAGTTCCAATACATCCACGTTGATGAGTACCAAGATACCAACCATGCCCAGTACCAACTAGTCAAACTCTTAGCGTCTCGCTTTAAAAATATCTGTGTGGTTGGGGATGCGGACCAGTCTATCTACGGTTGGCGAGGTGCTGATATGCAGAATATCTTGGACTTCGAAAAGGATTATCCCCAAGCCAAGGTTGTTTTGTTGGAGGAGAATTACCGCTCCACTAAAACCATTCTCCAAGCGGCCAACGAGGTCATTAAAAACAATAAAAATCGCCGTCCTAAGAATCTCTGGACTCAAAATGCTGATGGGGAACAAATCGTTTACTATCGTGCCAATGATGAACTAGATGAGGCTGTATTTGTAGCCAGAACTATCGATGAACTTGGTCGCAGTCAAAACTTCCTTCACAAGGATTTTGCAGTTCTTTATCGTACTAATGCGCAGTCCCGTACTATTGAGGAAGCTCTGCTCAAGTCAAATATCCCTTATACCATGGTTGGCGGAACCAAGTTCTACAGCCGTAAGGAAATCCGAGATATTATCGCTTACCTCAATCTTATTGCCAATTTGAGTGACAATATCAGTTTTGAGCGTATTATCAACGAGCCTAAACGTGGAATTGGGCCAGGTACAGTTGAGAAAATCCGTGACTTTGCGAATATGCAAGACATGTCCATGCTAGATGCTTCAGCCAATATCATGTTATCTGGTATCAAGGGTAAAGCAGCCCAGTCTATCTGGGATTTTGCCAATATGATTCTAGATTTACGAGAGCAGCTGGATCAATTAAATATTACAGAGTTGGTTGAGGCCGTCCTAGAAAAAACAGGTTACGTTGATATTCTAAATGCTCAAGCGACTTTAGAAAGCAAGGCTAGGGTTGAAAATATTGAAGAGTTCCTTTCTGTGACGAAAAACTTTGATGACATCTCTGATGGGCCAGAAGAAGAAACTGGTCTGGACAAACTGAGTCGTTTCTTAAATGATTTAGCCTTGATTGCGGACACAGATTCAGGTAGTCAGGAGACATCAGAAGTGACCCTAATGACCCTGCATGCTGCCAAAGGTCTCGAGTTTCCAGTTGTATTTTTGATTGGGATGGAAGAAAATGTCTTTCCGCTTAGCCGTGCAGCTGAAGATCAAGATGAATTAGAAGAAGAGCGCCGTCTAGCCTATGTAGGAATTACGCGTGCAGAGAAAATTCTCTATCTGACCAATGCCAACTCGCGCCTGCTTTTTGGTCGTACCAACTACAACCGTCCGACTCGTTTTATTAACGAAATCAGTTCAGACTTACTTGAGTATCAAGGATTGGCGCGTCCAGCCAATACAAGCTTTAAGGCATCATATAGCAGTGGTGGTCTTACCTTCGGTCAAGGTATGAGTCTTTCCCAGGCTCTTCAAGACCGTAAACGCAGTGCTGCCCCAAAATCTATCCAGTCAAGTGGTCTTCCATTTGGTCAATTTACAGCTGGCACAAAATCAGCGTCTAGTGAGTCAAATTGGTCCATTGGTGACATTGCTCTCCACAAGAAATGGGGAGAGGGAACCGTTCTGGAAGTTTCAGGTAGCGGTGCTACGCAGGAATTAAAAATCAATTTCCCAGAAGTAGGTTTGAAAAAACTTTTAGCCAGTGTGGCCCCAATTGAGAAAAAAATCTAATTTTCCATCCTTCTCACGAATAATAAAGTGAGGAGGATTTTTATGTATAGTATTTCATTTCAAGAAGATTCACTATTACCAAGAGAAAGACTAGCTAAGGAAGGAGTAGAAGCGCTCAGTAATCAAGAGTTGCTAGCTATTTTACTTAGGACAGGAACACGTCAAGTCAGTGTTTTTGAAATTGCCCAGAAAGTTTTGAACAACCTTTCAAGTCTAACGGATTTGAAAAAAATGACCCTGCAGGAATTGCAGAGTCTGTCAGGTATTGGACGTGTTAAGGCTATAGAATTACAAGCTATGATTGAACTGGGGCATCGTATTCATAAACACGAGACCCTTGAAATGGAAAGTATTCTCAGTAGCCAAAAGCTTGCCAAGAAGATGCAACAGGAGTTGGGACATAAAAAACAAGAGCACCTGGTGGCGCTCTATCTCAATACTCAAAATCAAATCATCCATCAACAGACCATTTTTATCGGCTCAGCTACTCGTAGTATTGCTGAACCACGTGAGATTCTTCACTATGCTATCAAGCATATGGCGACTTCACTCATCTTGGTCCATAATCATCCTTCAGGAGCGGTAGCGCCTAGCCGAAATGATGATCAAGTTACTAAACTTGTAAAAGAAGCCTGTGACCTGATGGGGATTGTCCTCTTGGACCATTTGATTGTATCTCACTCCAGTTATTTTAGCTATCGTGAAAAGACAGATTTAATCTAAAGTTCATTAACGATATAGTCAAAGAGGTTTTTATCTTTGGGACGATTTTCAAATAGAAACTCTGGATGCCATTGGACACCGAGAAAGGAGACATCATCCGTACTCATGACAGCTTCAATGATACCATCTTTAGGATCATGAGCTGCAATTTTTAAGTTAGGTGCTAAATCCTTGATGCTCTGATGGTGGAAGGAGTTGATATGGGAGATTTCTCCATAGATTTCTCGAAGAACAGTATCAGGTTCTGTCACCAAGCGTTGGGTGGTGTACTCGGCAGAACAATCCTGCCAATGGTCTTCGATATCTTGGTACAAAGTTCCACCCATGGCAACGTTAAAGAGTTGAGTTCCACGGCAGACAGAAAACATTGGCTTTTTCTGTTTAATAGCTTCCTTGATTAGGGCCAGTTCGAAGATATCTCTTTGAAGGTGGTAGTCATCGCTATCAATGGTTTTCGGTTCGCCATAGAATTTTGGATCAACATTTTGCCCACCTGTCAAGATGAGCTTGTCAATCAAACTGATATAGTGGCTAGCCATTTCTTGATCACCAATCGGTAGGATGATGGGAATCCCTCCAGCGTCTTTAACGCCTTCAACAAAGCCTTTTGCTACGTAGCTCATCATGATGTCATCATCTGGATGAGTTTTTTCGTTTCCTGTAATCCCAATAACTGGTTTTTTCATAAAATGATTTTCGCTTTCTAATCCTCTTTTCGCATGAAGTAGAGGAGGGTTTGGAGTTCACTTGTCAAATCGACATACTGAACGACCACGTCTTTTGGTAAATGCAGATGGACTGGTGAAAAACTGAGGATTCCTTTCACACCAGCATCCACCAAGAGATTGGCAACCTCTTGTGACTTGACGCTGGGAACTGTCAGGATAGCAGTCTTCACATCAGCATCCTTGATTTTATCCTTGATTTGAGAAATCCCGTAAATGGGAATTCCATCAGGAGTTTGGGTACCGACTTCAGGATGGTCATCTAGGTCAAAGGCCATGATAATCTTCATCTTGTTACGTTCGTGGAAGCGGTAGTGGAGAAGGGCATGACCCATATTGCCAATACCTACAAGCATGACATTGGTAATAGAGTTATCATTGAGTAAATCGGCAAAAAACGTCATCAGTTTTTTGACATCGTAGCCAAAGCCACGACGACCCAGTTCACCAAAATAGGAAAAATCACGACGTACGGTCGCTGAATCAATTCCAATGGCCTCTGCAATTTGCTTAGAGTTGGCACGTTCAATCTTTTCTGCATGAAATCTCTTAAAAATTCGATAGTAGAGAGAGAGTCTTTTCGCTGTAGCTTTTGGAATAGCAGACTGTTTATCTTTCACAAAATCACAACCTTTCTATTCTTCTATTTTATAGAAACATTGTGAAAAAATCAACAAAAACAAGAAAAAACTAAGAAAAATCTTAGTTTTGATGTAAAAAATCTGCATGTGATAGAAAACGGTAGAGGTCTCCGACCAGTCCTTGGTAAACTTCCTGGCCATTAAAAGTCAGAGAAGTCACATAAAGTGTATCTGGCAGAGTCACACATCCTGATAGAGCCAGCATGAGAGCCTCGTAATCCTCATACTTGAGAGTGCGCTCTACATGATAGCTGTCCTTATAGGTCAGTTCAAACATTTTGGCTCTATCTTTCCGATTTTGTAAAGACACCACGCTCTACTAAACTATCCATGAGAAAATAGAATTTTTCCTGATGAATGTGGTGGTCTTCTGATTTGAAAATATCAACCAGACGTAGCCCAAACTTGTCAGTGATATTGATTTTAGCCCCTGTAAGTTCCTTGTTAATGATGATTTTGAGTTGGAATCCCTCACCGCTGTTCGGAACTTTTTCCAAAAGGCGAGTCAATTCATAGTTACCAATCTTAGTCTCAAAAAAGGTGTTATCCTTAAGGGTGAATTTTTTAACAGAAGGGCTAAGAGTGTAGTCGTAACGACAATTTTTTAACTGAATGGTTTTTTCAAATGCCATATGGCTAACCTCCGATAATTTCTTTTAAGGTTTTTGCTAGGGTATGTAGGTCTTCAACAGTATTTTGTGGCGACAAACTGATACGAACGGATTCCTTCAAGCGTTCTGAATTTGCTCCGTACATAGCTTCAAGAACATGGCTGGATTGTACAATGCCTGCAGTACAGGCTGAGCCAGTAGAGATTGAAATTCCAGCTAAATCTAGACGAAGGAGTAAGAGGTCGTTTTTCTGACCAGGAAATCCAATATTAAGAACATAAGGGAGATGGTGTTCGCCTCTATTCAGGTAATACTGAACTCCCTCTAGCTCTGCCAGAAAGGCAGTTTCTAGATTTTGTACATGTTGAAAATGTTCTTCTTGCTTTTCTAGGTCTTCTTTTAAGGCTGCTATCATACCTACGATGGCAGCCAGATTTTCAGTCCCTGCACGTTTTTTCTGTTCTTGGTCTCCACCATGGAGATAGGAATCAAAGTTCATGCTAGATGCGTAGAGAAAGCCGATTCCCTTAGGACCATGGAACTTGTGGGCCGAAGCAGTGAGAAAATCAATGCCCAATTCTTCGGGGTGAATTGGTATTTTACCAATAGCTTGAACTGCATCAACATGATAGGCAGCAGGGTGTTGCTTGAGTATTTGGCCAATTTCAGCAATGGGTAGTAGGTTTCCTGTCTCATTATTGGCAAACATGGTAGAAACCAAAATCGTATCGTCACGTAAAGCTTTTTGAATTTGTTGGGCTGTGATTTCTTGATTTTCTGGCTGGATAATGGTTGCTTCAAACCCAAAGTGTTGAACCAAGTAATCAATGGTTTCAAGGACGGCATGGTGCTCAATGGCAGTTGTGATGATATGTTTTCCTTGTTCTTGGTGACGAAGGCAGTAGCCAATGATGGCAGTATTGTTTCCTTCAGTCCCACCAGAAGTGAAAAAGATATGTTGAGGTTTTGTCCCCAGTAACTGAGCTAGTTCCTGACGGGCTTCTCGCAAGAGTTTGCCAGCTTGACGTCCATGACCATGAATACTAGAAGGATTTCCATAGGTTTCTTGCATAACCTCGGTCATAGCTGAAATAGCAACTGCTGACATGGGAGTCGTGGCAGCATTGTCCAAATAAATCAAAGAATCACCTTATTTCTTTTTGTTGTAGGCAAAGAGTGGGCTGACTGGTTTTCTTTCGTGGATACGGACGATAGCATCACCAATTAACTCACTAGCAGTGATGTAGCATACGTTTTTAGGAGTTTTTTCTTTTGTTGCTACTGAATCAGTCACAAGAATTTCTTTAATTTTAGTATTGTCAAGAAGTTCAGCAGCGCCTTCGACAAAGAGACCATGACTAGAAACAGCATAAATTTCTGTAGCTCCTTCACGTTCAACGATTTTAGCAGCTTCAGAGAAGGTACGTCCTGTATTTAAAATATCGTCAATCAAGATAGCTTTTTTACCTTCAACATCACCGATAATATAACCTTCGTTACGAGTTGCATCGTCTTGAGGGTAGTCGATAATGGCGATAGGAGCATCAAGATATTCAGCCAAGCTACGGGCACGTTTCACACCTGAATTTTTAGGGCTGACGACAACAACATCTGACCCAAGTAAGCCCTTATCGCAGTAATGTTTTGCAAATAGGGGAACTGTGAAAAGGTTATCAACAGGAATGTCAAAGAAGCCTTGAACCTGAACGGCATGCAAATCAAGCGTAAGGATACGATCGACACCAGCCTTAACTAGCATATTGGCAACTAGTTTTGCTGTAAGTGGCTCACGAGGTGAAGCGATGCGGTCTTGACGTGCATAGCCAAAATATGGAAGAACAACGTTGATGCTGTGGGCGCTTGCACGCACACAAGCGTCGACCATGATAAGCAATTCCATTAGGTGGTTGTTAACAGGGAAACTTGTTGATTGGATGATGTACACATCATAACCACGGACACTTTCTTCGATATTTACTTGGATTTCTCCGTCTGAAAATTGACGTGATGATAGTTTTCCAAGTGGGACACCAACAGCTTGAGCAATTTTCTGTGCAATCTCTTGGTTAGAGTTGAGTGCGAAAAGTTTCATGTTTTTTCTATCTGACATTATAGACCGTCCTCTGTAAACTTTTTAAATCCTAGTCATATCTGCCTAGCTATATGAACTGGAATTTTTTGTATTTTATCTTTTCTATTTTACCAAAAAATAGAGATTATTTCAGCTATTTTTCATGCTTTTGACAAATCGGACCAATTTTGAGGGAGCTTTTTGATAATCAATCTGATTTTCCTCTAAAAATTGCTGGAAATCTTGTTTCCCTTGCTCATGATTTTCAACTTCAAGCTCTAATTCGTAATCTGTAATATCAAAGTACTGACTTTCATCCAGCGCCATGAGACCAATAGCTGTTTGCATTTCATAGCGAAGCGTCGTGAGACAACCAAGCACATGCCACTTATTAGTTTGGATACCATGTTTCGCCAATTCATCGAGCACAAGCCCCTGAGGAAGTTCTTCCTTAGCCAGAAAGTTCTCAGCATCTTTTAGTTGTAATTTTTGGTTGTATTCCATGTTTCCAACACTTTGCGGGACTTTGAGTGTCAATTCTGCCCAGTCTTCAAAAGTGCGAATGCGCATAGCAACTTTCTTTTCTCGCAGTTCAAAATCAGGAGTGTCGATGTAGTAATTTTTTTGAAGAACAGGAGTGACGTCTGTGAACTGGTCTTTTAGACGATTGTATTCATCTTTTTTCAAGAGTGTTTTCAATTCAATTTCTAAATGTTTCATTTTTCTTACCTTTTCTTTATCGTTGAAAGCGGATTTATGGTATAATAAGCATTGTATTTATTGTATATGAATCTGGAGAAAAAATCAAAGATATTTTTGAAGGATAATATGAGAACAAGGGAGAATATATGACCTTAGAATGGGAAGAATTTCTAGATCCTTACATTCAAGCTGTTGGTGAGTTAAAGATTAAACTACGTGGTATTCGGAAGCAATATCGTAAGCAAAATAAGCATTCTCCGATTGAGTTTGTGACTGGTCGAGTCAAACCGATTGAAAGTATCAAGGAAAAAATGGCTCGTCGTGGCATTACTTATGCGACCTTGGAACACGATCTGCAAGATATTGCCGGCTTGCGTGTGATGGTCCAGTTTGTAGATGACGTCAAGGAAGTAGTGGAGATTTTGCGCAAACGTCAGGATATGCGGATCATACAGGAGCGTGATTACATTACTCATCGAAAATCCTCAGGCTATCGTTCCTATCATGTGGTAGTTGAATATTCGGTTGATACCATTAATGGAGCTAAGACCATTTTGGCGGAAATTCAAATTCGTACCTTGGCTATGAATTTTTGGGCAACGATAGAACATTCTCTCAACTACAAGTACCAAGGGGATTTCCCAGAGGAAATTAAAAAGAGACTGGAAATTACTGCCAAAATTGCCCATCAATTGGATGAAGAAATGGGTAAAATTCGTGATGATATCCAAGAAGCCCAGGCACTTTTTGATCCTTTGAGTAGAAAATTAAATGACGGTGTAGGAAACAGTGACGATACAGATGAAGAATACAGGTAAACGAATTGACCTGATAGCTAATAGAAAACCGCAGAGTCAAAGGGTTTTGTATGAATTGCGAGATCGTTTGAAGAGAAATCAGTTTATACTCAATGATACCAATCCGGACATTGTCATCTCCATTGGTGGGGATGGCATGCTCTTGTCGGCTTTTCATAAGTACGAAAACCAGCTTGACAAGGTCCGCTTCATTGGTGTTCACACTGGACATTTGGGATTCTATACGGACTACCGTGATTTTGAGTTGGACAAGCTAGTGACTAATTTGCAGCTAGATACCGGAGCAAGAGTCTCTTACCCTGTTCTAAATGTGAAGGTTTTTCTTGAAAATGGTGAAGTGAAGATTTTTAGAGCACTAAATGAAGCCAGTATCCGCAGGTCTGATCGAACCATGGTGGCGGATGTTGTGATTAATGGTGTCCACTTTGAACGTTTTCGCGGAGATGGGCTAACAGTTTCAACACCGACTGGTAGTACAGCCTATAACAAGTCGCTTGGCGGAGCTGTTTTACACCCTACCATTGAAGCTTTGCAATTAACGGAAATTGCCAGTCTTAATAATCGTGTTTATCGTACGCTCGGTTCATCTATTATTGTGCCTAAGAAGGATAAGATTGAACTTATCCCGACGAGAAACGATTACCATACTATTTCGGTTGACAATAGCGTTTATTCCTTCCGCAATATTGAGCGAATTGAGTATCAAATCGACCATCATAAGATTCACTTTGTCGCATCACCTAGCCATACCAGTTTCTGGAACCGTGTTAAGGATGCTTTCATCGGCGAGGTGGACGAATGAGGTTTGAATTTATCGCAGATGAGCATGTCAAGGTTAAGACCTTCTTAAAAAAGCACGAGGTTTCTAAGGGGCTGCTGGCTAAGATTAAGTTTCGAGGTGGAGCTATACTGGTCAATGATCAACCACAAAATGCGACGTATCTATTGGATATTGGAGACCGAGTTATCATTGATATTCCTGCTGAGGAAGGCTTTGAAACTCTCGAAGCTATCGAGCGCCCACTGGATATTCTCTATGAGGATGACCATTTTCTAGTCTTGAACAAACCCTATGGAGTGGCTTCTATTCCTAGTGTTAATCACTCCAATACCATTGCAAATTTTATCAAGGGTTACTACGTCAAGCAAAACTATGAAAATCAGCAGGTTCACATTGTGACCAGACTTGATAGGGACACTTCTGGTTTGATGCTCTTTGCCAAGCACGGCTATGCCCATGCACGACTAGACAAGCAGTTGCAGAAGAAGGCCATTGAAAAACGCTACTTTGCTTTGGTTAAAGGTGATGGATACTTGGAGTCAGAGGGAGAAATTATTGCCCCGATTGCGCGTGATGAAGACTCTATTATTACCAGACGTGTAGCTAAAGGTGGAAAGTATGCCCATACATCATATAAGATTGTAGCATCTTATGGAAATATTCACTTGGTAGACATTCGCCTGCACACTGGTCGAACCCACCAAATCCGAGTCCATTTTTCTCATATTGGTTTTCCTTTGTTGGGTGATGACTTGTACGGTGGTAGTCTAGATGATGGAATTCAGCGCCAAGCCCTGCATTGCCATTACCTATCTTTTTATCATCCATTTTTAGAGCAAGACTTGCAGTTAGAAAGTCCCTTGCCGGATGATTTCAGTAACCTTATTACCCAGTTATCAACTAATACTCTATAAAAACTAATTCAGAGTATAATTATTATCTTAAAGGAGAAAACTCATGGAAGTTTTTGAAAGTCTCAAAGCCAACTTGGTTGGTAAAAATGCTCGTATCGTTCTCCCTGAAGGGGAAGAACCTCGTATTCTTCAAGCGACTAAACGCCTGGTAAAAGAAACAGAAGTGATTCCCGTTTTGCTTGGAAATCCTGAAAAAATTAAAATTTATCTTGAAATTGAAGGTATTGAGGACGGTTATGAAGTCATCGACCCTCAACACTACGATAAATTTGAAGAAATGGTTGCTGCCTTGGTAGAACGTCGCAAGGGCAAAATGTCTGAAGAAGATGCACGCAAGGTTTTGGTTGAAGATGTCAACTATTTTGGTGTGATGTTGGTTTACCTGGGCTTGGTTGATGGAATGGTATCAGGTGCGATTCACTCAACTGCTTCAACAGTTCGCCCAGCCCTTCAAATCATCAAAACTCGTCCAAATGTTACTCGCACTTCAGGTGCCTTCCTCATGGTTCGTGGTACGGAACGTTACCTCTTTGGAGACTGTGCCATCAATATAAATCCAGATGCAGAAGCATTGGCTGAAATTGCGATTAATTCAGCAATCACAGCTAAGATGTTTGGTATCGAGCCTAAAATTGCTATGCTAAGCTATTCTACTAAGGGTTCAGGTTTTGGTGAAAGTGTTGATAAGGTTGTTGAAGCAACTAAAATTGCTCACGACTTGCGCCCTGACCTTGAAATCGATGGTGAGTTGCAATTTGATGCAGCCTTTGTTCCTGAAACTGCAGCTCTGAAAGCTCCTGGAAGTACGGTAGCTGGTCAAGCAAATGTCTTCATCTTCCCAGGTATCGAGGCAGGAAATATCGGATACAAGATGGCTGAACGTCTTGGTGGCTTTGCAGCTGTAGGACCTGTTTTGCAAGGTTTGAACAAACCAGTTAACGACCTTTCTCGTGGATGTAATGCTGATGATGTTTACAAGTTGACCCTCATCACAGCAGCTCAAGCTGTTCATCAATAAAATTTAGTCCTCTTTCCTTTGGGAAGAGGCTTTTTATACTCAATGAAAATCAAAGAGCAAACTAGGAAACTAACCGCAGGTTGCTCAAAGCACTGCTTTGAGGTTGCAGATAAGACTGACGAAGTCAGGAACCATACCTACGGCAAGGCGACGTTGACGTGGTTTGAATTTGATTTTCGAAGAGTATTAATACTAGGAAAAGGACAGTTAGAATCTTCTGTGTTATACTAGAGATATGTTAGATTTGAAAGAATACGGTATCGTCATGTGGCCGGAGGAGAAGATCATTTCTTTTCGTGAGAAACTTCTCAACTGGTATGATGAAAATAAAAGAGATTTACCTTGGAGGAGAAGTAAAAATCCTTATCACATCTGGGTATCTGAAATCATGCTTCAGCAGACCAGAGTGGATACAGTTATCCCTTACTACGAACGATTCTTGGACTGGTTTTCGACAGTGGAAAGTTTGGCAACTGCCCCTGAAGAGCGTTTGTTGAAGGCTTGGGAGGGACTGGGATATTATTCTCGAGTTCGTAATATGCAGGCTGCGGCTCAGCAGATTATGGCTGACTTTGGTGGTCAATTTCCAAACACCTATGAAGGAATTTCCAGCTTGAAAGGGATTGGTCCTTACACAGCAGGAGCCATTTCCAGTATTGCCTTTAACTTGCCTGAGCCGGCTGTAGATGGTAATGTCATGCGAGTGCTGGCACGTCTGTTTGAAGTCAACCACGATATTGGCATTCCAAGCAATCGCAAAATTTTTCAGGCAATGATGGAAATCTTGATTGACCCAGAAAGGCCAGGTGACTTTAATCAAGCTTTGATGGACTTAGGATCTGATATTGAGGCGCCTGTAAATCCCAGACCAGAAGAAAGCCCAGTTAAGGACTTTAGTGCGGCATATCAGAATGGCACAATGGACCGTTATCCAATCAAGGCTCCCAAGAAAAAGCCTGTCCCAATTTATCTTAAAGCCTTGGTGGTCAAAAATACTCAGGGGCAATTTTTAATTGAAAAAAATGAAAGTGAAAAGCTATTGGCAGGTTTTTGGCATTTCCCACTGGTAGAAGTAGATGACTTTTCGCAAGAGGAGCAGTTTGACCTCTTCCATCAGGTTGCAGAAGAAAGTGTGAATTTTGGACCCAGTCCAGAAGAGAGTTTCCAGCAGGACTATGACCTAGATGTTGATTGGCTTGATATTTATTTTGACACTGTTAAGCATGTCTTTAGTCATCGCAAGTGGCATGTTCAAATTGTAGCAGGTCAGGTGACTGACTTCCATGATTTTTCAGATAGAGAAGTTCGCTGGCTTTCACCAGAAGAGTTTAAGAATTACCCACTTGCCAAACCCCAACAAAAAATCTGGCAGGCTTATGCACAAGCCAACTTAGACAGTAGCAAAGATTAGTTATTATGTCTTCTTGCTATTTTTTGATATAATAGTAGAGAAAAAGGTGAACAAATGAAAAAAATATTAATTGTAGATGATGAAAAACCAATCTCGGATATTATCAAGTTTAATATGACCAAGGAAGGTTACGAGGTTGTAACTGCTTTTAATGGTCGTGAAGCGCTAGAACAATTTGAAGCAGAGCAACCAGATATTATTATTCTGGATTTGATGCTTCCAGAAATTGATGGTTTAGAAGTTGCTAAGACCATTCGCAAGACCAGTAGTGTGCCTATTATCATGCTTTCAGCTAAAGATAGCGAATTTGATAAGGTTATCGGTTTAGAGCTTGGAGCGGATGACTATGTGACAAAACCCTTCTCAAATCGTGAGTTGCAGGCGCGTGTTAAAGCTCTTCTTCGTCGCACGGACTTGGTTTCTGTAGATAATCAAGAATCAGATGAAAAGAAAACCCAACCCTTGCAAATTGGGGACTTGGAGATTGTGCCAGATGCCTATGTGGCTAAAAAATACGGTGAAGAACTAGACTTAACCCACCGTGAATTTGAGCTCTTGTACCACTTGGCTTCTCATATTGGTCAAGTGATTACACGTGAACACTTGCTTGAAACGGTCTGGGGTTATGATTATTTTGGAGATGTTCGGACTGTTGACGTAACTATCAGACGTTTGCGTGAGAAGATTGAAGACACACCAAGTCGTCCTGAGTATATCCTAACACGTCGTGGTGTTGGTTATTATATGAGAAATAATGATTAAACTAATTAAAGATACAGTTTTAACCAGTGATTTTATCTTTATCCTCATTCTACTTGGCTTTATTTTAGTAGTGACCTTACTTTTGCTAGAAAATCGGCGGGATAATATTCGGTTGAAGCAAATCAATCAAAAGGTAAAAGACCTGATTGCAGGAGATTATTCTCAGGTATTGGATATGCAGGGAAGCTCTGAAATTACCAATATTACTAATAATCTCAATGATTTATCAGAAGTAATTCGTTTAACCCAAGAAAATCTGGAACAAGAGAGTAAACGATTACATAGTATCCTCTCTTATATGACGGACGGCGTCCTTGCGACCAATCGTCGTGGCAAGATTACCATGATTAATGACATGGCTAAGAAACAGCTTGGTGTTCAGAAAGAAGATGTCCTCAATAAAAGTATTCTAGAATTGCTTAAGATTGAAGATGAGTATGACCTTCGTGATTTGATTACCCAAGTTCCTGAGCTTATGATTGATTCTCAGGATGCCAATGGTGAATATCTAAGCCTTCGTGTACGTTTTGCCTTGGTTCGTCGTGAGTCTGGCTTTATCTCAGGTTTGGTAGCTGTTTTGCATGATACGACGGAGCAGGAGAAGGAAGAACGGGAACGGAGGCTCTTCGTATCCAATGTTAGCCATGAGTTACGGACGCCTCTGACCAGCGTAAAATCCTATCTTGAAGCCTTGGATGAGGGTGCCTTGTCAGAACCTGTGGCACCGGATTTTATCAAGGTATCTCTAGATGAAACCAATCGTATGATGCGGATGGTGACAGATCTTCTTCATCTTTCAAGGATTGATAATGCAACCAGTCATCTAGATGTGGAACTGATTAACTTCACAGCTTTTATTACCTTTATTCTTAACCGTTTTGATAAGATGAGGGGACCAGACGAAGAGAAGAAATATGAATTGGTTAGAGATTATCCGATTACGTCTGTCTGGATTGAAATTGATACAGACAAGATGACACAGGTGATTGATAATATTCTCAACAATGCCATTAAATATTCTCCAGATGGTGGAAAAATCACAGTGACCATGAAGACAACTGATGATCAGATGATTTTATCCATCTCAGACCAAGGATTGGGTATTCCTAAGCAGGATTTGCCACGTATCTTTGACCGTTTCTACCGTGTGGATCGTGCTAGAAGTCGTGCCCAAGGTGGAACAGGTTTGGGACTGTCTATTGCCAAAGAAATTATCAAACAACATAATGGTTTTATTTGGGCCAAGAGTATATATGGTAAGGGATCAACCTTTACCATTGTGCTCCCTTATGATAAGGATGCAGTGAAAGAAGAAGTATGGGAGGACGAAGTAGAAGACTAGAATGAGTGAAACAGGCTTTAAATACAGTATTTTAGCGTCGGGTTCCAGTGGAAATTCCTTTTATCTGGAAACCCCAAAAAAGAAACTTTTAGTGGATGCAGGCTTATCTGGTAAGAAAATCACCAGCCTACTTGCTGAAATAAATCGCAAGCCAGAAGACTTGGATGCCATCTTGATTACCCATGAGCATTCAGATCATATCCATGGAGTAGGCGTTTTGGCTCGCAAGTATGGTATGGATTTGTATGCTAATGAAAAGACCTGGCAAGCTATGGAAAATAGCAAGTATCTTGGCAAGGTGGATTCATCTCAGAAGCACATTTTTGAGATGGGTAAAACCAAAACCTTTGGAGATATCGACATCGAGAGTTTTGGTGTTAGCCATGATGCGGTCGCACCGCAATTCTATCGCTTTATGAAAGATGATAAAAGTTTTGTTCTTTTGACAGATACAGGTTATGTCAGTGACCGTATGGCAGGGATTGTCGAAAATGCGGATGGATATCTTATCGAGTCCAACCATGATGTAGAGATTTTGCGAGCAGGTTCTTACGCTTGGCGACTCAAACAACGAATCCTATCGGATCTGGGTCACCTTTCTAACGAAGATGGTGCCGAAGCCATGATTCGGACGCTAGGAAATCGCACTAAGAAAATCTACCTTGGTCACTTGTCTAAGGAAAACAATATCAAGGAGCTGGCTCACATGACCATGGTCAATCAGCTGGCGCAAGCTGATCTGGGAGTCGGAGTAGACTTTAAGGTTTATGATACCTCACCAGATACCGCAACACCTTTGACAGATATATAGAAAGAACGCTGAGAAGGTGTTCTTTTTATATTGACTGAACACCTAAAAAGTAATACAATGGTGTTACCATTAAAAAAGGGAGTGCAAAAGATGACTACTATTACATTAAAAGTTTCTGAAGCTGATAAAACATTTATGAAAGCAATGGCTAAGTTTGAAGGAGTTTCCCTGTCGGAACTTATCCGCACCAAAACTCTTGAAGCTCTAGAAGACGAATACGACGCTCGTGTGGCAGATTTAGCCTATCAAGAGTATTTAGACGACTTGGAAAAAGGAGTTGAACCCATTACTTGGGAAGAAATGATTCATGATTTAGGCTTGGAGGATGAATAATTTGTATAAATTAGTTCCAACAAGACGTTTCATCAAGCAATTGAAAAAATTGGACCGTTATACGCAGAAGCTAATTACAAACTATTTACAAACCAATGTTTTGGAAGACCCAAGACGACACGGAAAGGCTTTGGTTGGTAATCGCGTTGGTCAATGGCGCTATAGGATTGGTAATTATCGAGTTATCGTACAAATTGTAGATGATGAATTAGTCATTGCTACTTTAGAAGTTGGTCATCGGAGAGATATTTATTGAATTAAAGTTGAGTAATAACAGTATAGAAAGTGAGGAGAGTAAAATTTGAAGAAAAAATGGTTTTTTGCAGATTATTATGATACAACAATTATTTTACTTGCTTTAATCTCTGTTATTCTGGTATTACTTGGATTTGCTGAGATGATTGATTTAGACAGTCCTCCATACAGTATTATTGACTTGCAACTTTGGTTTGTGTTTGTGGTAGATTATGGTTGGCGGTTCTTTTCAAGTAAAGCAAAATGGAGGTTTATACTTGAAAATATCTTTGACTTGTTAGCTATCCTTCCTTTAAATGCTATTTTTACAGTATTGCGATTAGGGCGTATCTTCCGCTTAGCAAGGCTGACAAAATTACTGAAACTGACTCGTTTACTTAGAATAATTGGACTTACAGGTAAATTAGAAAGAAAAATTAGTAGATTCTTACGGACAAATGGCCTGATTTATATCTTGTATGTTAATATTTTTATTGTTCTAGTAGGAAGTTCAATTTTATCTGTAGTTGAAGAAAAATCTTTCTCAGATAGTCTTTGGTGGGCTCTTGTGACAGTAACCACTGTTGGTTATGGTGATATTGTTCCAGTTTCCCTTTTTGGGAAATGGCTAGCTGTTTTATTAATGTTGGTAGGGATTAGTACAATAGGAATGTTAACAAGTGCCTTGACGAACTTTTTTGTAAAAGATAATCCAGATGAACAGATAAAACTTGATAAACTCCAAGACGAATTATCGGGCCAAAGAATATTAATAGAGAAACAATCTGAGAAAATCGAAGAACTGCATCGGATGATACAAGATTTGCTTGAAAAAACGTAATTTTGACCATTTAAAAACCACTCGATGAGTGGCTTTTTTACAATCCTGCAAATTCTTTGATTTCTTGTGCTGACATTGAAGAGTCGCAACGGACATTGATTTGTCCATCTGCGATGTGGACAAAGCCTGGTACAGTTGGGATTCCGTAGCGTGAACGGAATGCTTGCAACTCATTGAGTTGGCTTGCTTCTTCACTATTGATGAAGTAGATGTGAGCTTTGGTTTCAGCTACGACACCTGCTAAAGTACCTGCAAATTTACGGCAGTAAGGGCAAGTTTTGCGACCGATAAAGAAGGTTGCAGTTTCTTTTTTATCAAGAGCTTCTTGCGCATGCGCAACTGTAGTGACTTCAAGGTTTTTGATATTATCTAAAAATTGTTCCATGAGATTACCTCGCTTTCATTGATATGTCTAGTATGCCATAAAGTTTCTAAAATTGCTTAGATTTGATACGAAAAAAAGATGAGATTGGTTGGTCTCATCTTTTATAGGACTTTATTTTACAAAAGCATTGATTTCTGCTTCGATGTTAGCAATCTTAGCTTGTGATTCTTCGTTGGTTTCACCTACAACTGCAATGTAGAACTTGATTTTTGGTTCTGTACCTGAAGGGCGAACAGCAATCCATGAACCGTCAGCAAGTGTGTATTTCAACACATCACTTGGAGGAGTTGTTAAGTTTGTAACAGTACCGTCAGCAGCAGTAGCAGTTTGTGCCTTGAAGTCTTCTACGACAGTGATAGCTGTTGCGTTCCATTCTTTTGGAGCATTGTTACGGAACTTAGCCATAATCGCTTTGATTTGTTCAGCACCATCGACACCTGAAAGAGTTACAGAGATTGTCTTTTCTGCGTAGTAGCCGTACTCTTTGTAGATTTCTTCGATACCGTCAGCAAGTGTCAAACCGCGTGAACGGTAGTAGGCAGCAAGCTCAGCAACGACGAGAACAGCTTGGATAGCGTCTTTATCACGTACGAATGGTTTAATCAAGTAACCGAAGCTTTCTTCAAATCCCATCATGTAAGTGTGGTTGTGTTTTTCTTCGAATTCTTGGATTTTTTCAGCGATGAATTTGAAACCAGTCAAGACGTTGAACATAGTTGCGCCGTAGCTTTCAGCAATCTTCGTTACCAAGTCAGTTGATACGATAGATTTACATAGGGCTGCATTTTCAGGAAGAGTTCCAGCGTTTTTGTGGGCTTCCAATATGTATTTAGCCATGATAGCACCGATTTGGTTACCTGAAAGGTTGAGGTAGCTACCATCTTTTTGAAGAACTTCAACACCAACACGGTCAGCGTCAGGGTCAGTTGCGACAAGAACATCCGCACCAACTTGACGACCAAGTTCTTCAGCAAGGGCAAAGGCTGCTTGGCTTTCTGGGTTTGGAGATTTTACAGTTGAGAAGTCAGGGTCAGCAGTTGCTTGTGCTTCAACGACTTGAACTGAGTCAAATCCTGCTTGGGCAAGAGCACGACGAGCCAACATTTCACCAGTACCATGAAGTGGTGTATAGACAATCTTCATGTCTTTACCAAATTCTTCAATCAAGGCTGGGTTGATGTTAACGTCCTTAACCTCTTTAAGGTATTCTACGTCAACAGCTTCGCCGATAACTTCAATCAAGCCAGAAGCTTTTTCAGCTTCCACATCAGCAACTTCAACTGCAAATGGATTTTCGATTGCACGGATATAAGTAGTCAAAGCGTCCGCATCGTGTGGAGGCATTTGTCCACCGTCTTCACCGTAAACCTTGTAACCGTTAAATGGAGCAGGGTTGTGGCTGGCTGTGACCATAATACCTGCGAAACAGTTGAGGTGACGAACTGCAAATGAGAGTTCTGGAGTTGGACGAAGGCTTTCAAATACATAAGATTTGATACCATGTTTAGCAAGAACTGCAGCAGATTCAAAGGCAAACTCTGGTGAGAAGTGACGGCTATCGTAGGCGATTGCCACACCACGTTCTTTTTCATTTCCACCTTTAGACTCAATCAAACGAGCCAATCCTTCAGTAGCTTGGCGAACAACGTAGATGTTGATGCGGTTTGTACCAGCACCAATCAAGCCACGCATACCCGCAGTACCAAATTCAAGATTTGTATAGAAGGCATCTTCCTTAGTTTTTTCGTCCATATTTTCCAAATCTTGACGAAGGTAGTCAGGAAGCTCCGCAAAATCAACCCATTTCTGGTAATTTTCTTGGTAAGACATTGAAATTCTCCTTTTTGTAAATTGTTTTAACCGTTCACATTATAGCACTTTTTAGCGTTTTAGTAAAACGGTAGCATAATTTTCAGAAAAGTAGTGACATATGCCGGTTTATCAAGTCTTGAATGCCTTAGGGAAACATGCTATACTGTTTGTATGATTATTTTACAAGCTAATAAAATTGAACGTTCTTTTGCAGGAGAGGTTCTTTTTGATAATATTAACCTACAAGTTGATGAACGAGATCGAATTGCCCTTGTTGGGAAAAATGGAGCAGGTAAGTCTACTCTTTTGAAGATTTTAGTTGGAGAAGAGGAGCCAACTAGTGGAGAAATCAATAAGAAAAAAGATATTTCTCTGTCTTACCTAGCCCAAGATAGCCGTTTTGAGTCTGAAAATACCATCTACGATGAGATGCTTCATGTCTTTGATGACTTACGTCGGACGGAGAAACAACTTCGTCAGATGGAGTTGGAGATGGGTGAAAAGTCTGGTGATGATTTGAATAAACTGATGTCAGATTACGACCGCTTATCTGAAAATTTTCGCCAAGCAGGTGGCTTTACCTATGAAGCTGATATTCGAGCGATTTTGAATGGATTCAAGTTTGACGAATCTATGTGGCAGATGAAAATTGCTGAGCTTTCTGGTGGCCAAAATACTCGTTTGGCACTTGCTAAAATGCTACTTGAGAAGCCCAATCTCTTGGTCTTGGACGAGCCAACTAACCACTTAGATATTGAAACTATAGCCTGGCTAGAGAATTACTTGGTAAATTATAGCGGAGCCCTCATTATCGTCAGCCACGACCGTTATTTCTTGGACAAGGTTGCAACGATTACGCTGGATTTGACCAAGCATTCTTTGGATCGCTATGTGGGTAATTACTCTCGTTTTGTCGAATTAAAGGAGCAGAAGCTAGCTACTGAAGCAAAAAACTATGAAAAGCAACAAAAGGAAATCGCTGCTCTGGAAGACTTTGTCAATCGCAATCTAGTCCGAGCTTCAACGACCAAACGTGCCCAATCTCGTCGTAAACAACTGGAAAAAATGGAGCGTTTAGACAAGCCTGAAGCTGGCAAGAAATCAGCCAATATGACCTTCCAGTCTGAAAAAACGTCTGGTAATATTGTATTGACTGTTGAAAATGCTGCTATTGGTTATGATGGGGAAATATTGTCAGAGCCTATCAGCCTAGACCTTCGTAAGATGAATGCTGTTGCCATCGTTGGTCCAAATGGAATCGGCAAGTCAACCTTTATTAAATCAATCGTGGACCAGATTCCGTTTATCAAGGGTGAAAAGCGCTTTGGTGCTAATGTTGAGGTTGGTTACTATGACCAAACACAAAGCAAGCTGACACCAAGTAATACGGTGCTGGATGAACTCTGGAATGATTTTAAACTGACGCCAGAAGTTGAAATCCGTAACCGTCTTGGTGCCTTCCTTTTCTCAGGAGATGATGTCAAAAAATCAGTCGGCATGCTGTCAGGTGGCGAAAAGGCTCGTTTGCTTTTGGCTAAATTGTCTATGGAAAACAATAACTTCTTGATTCTGGATGAGCCGACCAACCACCTGGATATTGATAGCAAGGAAGTGTTGGAAAATGCCTTGATTGACTTTGATGGAACCCTTCTATTTGTCAGCCATGACCGTTATTTTATTAATCGTGTAGCAACTCATGTTCTAGAATTGTCTGAGAATGGTTCGACTCTCTACCTTGGAGACTATGATTACTATGTTGAGAAGAAAGCAGAAGTAGAAATGAGCCAGACTGAGGAAGCTTCAACTAACAATCAAGCAAATGAAGTAAGTCCAGTCAATGACTACCAGGCCCAAAAAGAAAGTCAAAAAGAAGTTCGCAAACTCATGCGACAAATCGAAAGTCTAGAAGCTGAAATTGAAGAGTTAGAAAGTCAAAGTCAAACCATTTCTGAACAAATGTTGGAAACAAACGATGCAGGTAAACTGATGGAATTACAGACTGAACTGGATAAAATCAGCCATCGTCAGGAAGAAGCTATGCTTGAGTGGGAAGAATTATCAGAGCAGGTGTAAAGATGGTACATCTTGGAAAAGTATTTCGTGAATTTCGGACAAGTGGAAATTATTCTTTAAAGGAGGCGGCAGGGGAGTCCTGTTCAACTTCTCAGTTATCTCGCTTTGAGCTTGGGGAGTCTGATCTAGCAGTTTCGCGTTTCTTTGAGATTTTGGATAACATTTATGTAACAATCGAAAATTTCATGGACAAGGCAAGAAATTTTCATAATCATGAACATGTTGCCATGATGGGACAAATTGTACCCCTTTACTACTCAAATGATATTTCAGGTTTTCAAAAGCTTCAAAGAGAACAACTTGAAAAGGCTAAGAGTTCGACGAATCCCCTCTATTTTGAGCTGAACTGGATTTTGCTACAAGGTCTGATTTGTCAAAGAGATTCGACTTATGAGATGAAGCAGAATGATTTGGATAAGGTAGCAGATTATCTCTTCAAAACAGAAGAATGGACCATGTATGAGTTGATTCTTTTCGGGAACCTCTATAGTTTCTACGATGTGGACTATGTTACTCGGATTGGTAGAGAAGTTATGGAGAGGGAGGAATTTTACCTAGAGATTGGTCGCCATAAGAGATTAGTGTTGATTTTGTCCCTCAATTGTTACCAGCATTGTTTAGAGCATCTTTCTTTTGACAATGCAAGCTATTTTGAGACTTATACAGAGAAGATTATTGGTAAAGGTATTAAGCTTTATGAGCGTAATGTTTTTCATTATTTAAAAGGCTTTGCCTTGTATCAAAAGGGACAGTGTAAAGTCGGTTGTAAGCAGATGCAAGAAGCCATGCATATTTTTGACCTACTAGGTCTTCCAGAGCAAGTAGCCTACTATCAGGAACACTACGAGAAATTTGTCAAAGATTAATTTTCCCAAATATGGGAAAAATGAGAAACTCCTCCAAGTTTTGATACAATAGTTTCAAAATTTGAGAGGAGTTTTTATGAATCGATACGCAGTACAGTTGATTAGTCGAGGAGCTATAAACAAGATAGGAAATATGCTCTATGATTATGGAAACAGTGTTTGGTTGGCATCAATGGGAACGATAGGACAGACAGTTCTAGGGATTTATCAGATTTCTGAACTCGTCACATCTATTCTAGTCAATCCCTTTGGTGGAGTTATATCAGACCGTTTTTCTCGTCGTAGGATTTTAATGTCGACAGACCTTGTTTGTGGGATTCTTTGTCTGTCTATTTCTTTTATAAGGAATGACAGCTGGATGATTGGAGCTTTGATTTTTGCCAATATTGTTCAGGCTATTGCTTTTGCCTTTTCTAGACCTGCAAATAAGGCCATTATCACAGAATTGGTAGAGAAGGATGAACTGGTCCTCTACAATTCTCGTTTGGAGTTGGTCTTGCAGGTTGTCAGCGTGAGTTCTCCTGTACTCTCTTTTCTGGTTTTACAATTCGCAAGTCTCCATCTGACGCTCTTACTAGATGCTTTGACTTTTTTTATAGCATTTGTTCTAGTGGCCTTACTTCCAAAAGAAGAACCAATGGTTCAAGATAAGAAATCTTTTACTGGGAAAGATATTTTTGCGGATATTAAAGATGGCTTGCACTATATCTGGCATCAAAAAGAGATTTTCTTTCTCCTGTTAGTGGCTTCCAGCGTTAATTTCTTTTTTGCGGCTTTTGAGTTTTTGCTTCCTTTTTCAAATAAACTATATGGAGTAGAAGGAGCTTATGCGACTATCTTAACCATGGGTGCAATTGGCTCAATTATAGGAGCACTGATAGCAAATAAATTTAAATCAAGTATGAATACACTTTTGTTCTTATTGATTTTAACAGGAGTAGGAGTTTTCATGATGGGTTTGCCACTGCCCAATATTTTAACCTTTTCTGGAAACCTGATTTGTGAACTCTTTATGACGATTTTTAATATTCACTTCTTTACACAGGTACAGACCAAGATTGATGGAGAATATCTGGGTAGGGTATTGAGTACCATTTTTACACTGGCAATTCTCTTTATGCCGATTGCAAAAGGTTTGATGACCTTGCTTCCAAGTGTCCATCTTTATTCTTTCTTGATTATTGGACTTGGAGTTGTAGCCTTATCTTTCTTAGCTCTCGGATATGTTCGAACTCATTTTGAAAAAGAGACATAAGTTTGCTTGGACTTCAAAAATAATTCCAATCTGAGTGTTTTTTCAGCCCTTCTCGTTTGTGAGGAGGGCTTACTTTGTGGTAAAATGGTTTTATGAATAAAAGAATGAATGAGTTAGTCGCCTTGCTAAATCGCTATGCGACTGAGTACTATACCAGCGATAATCCGTCGATTTCTGACAGTGAGTATGATCGCCTTTACAGAGAGTTGGTTGAGTTAGAAACTGCCTATCCAGATCAAGTGTTAGCAGACAGTCCAACCCATCGTATTGGTGGCAAGGTTTTAGATGGTTTTGAAAAATATAGTCATCAGTATCCTCTTTATAGTTTGCAGGATGCTTTTTCACGTGAGGAGCTTGAAGCTTTTGATGCGCGTGTTCGTAAGGAAGTAGCCCATCCAACCTATATTTGTGAGCTGAAAATCGATGGCTTATCTATCTCGCTGACGTATGAAAAGGGGATTTTAGTTGCTGGGGCAACGCGCGGAGATGGTTCTGTTGGGGAAAATATCACAGAAAACCTCAAGCGTGTTAAGGACATTCCTTTGACCTTGCCAGAAGAACTAGATATCACAGTTCGTGGGGAGTGTTACATGCCACGCGCTTCTTTTGATCAGGTCAACCAAGCTCGCCAAGAAAATGGAGAGCCTGAATTTGCCAATCCTCGTAATGCAGCGGCAGGAACCCTGCGTCAGTTGGACACAGCTGTAGTAGCCAAGCGCAATCTTGCAACGTTTCTCTATCAGGAAGCCAGCCCTTCAACTCGAGATAGTCAAGAAAAAGTGTTGAAGCACCTTGAACAACTAGGTTTTGTGGTCAATCCAAAGCGAATCTTGGCTGAAAGCATGGATGAGATATGGGATTTCATCCAAGAAGTAGGACAAGAACGGGATAATTTACCTTATGACATTGATGGAGTGGTGATCAAGGTAAACGACCTAGTAAGTCAAGAAGAACTTGGTTTTACCGTTAAGGCTCCAAAGTGGGCAGTGGCCTACAAGTTCCCAGCTGAAGAAAAAGAAGCTCAACTCTTATCAGTTGATTGGACAGTTGGCCGTACGGGTGTTGTAACTCCGACTGCAAATCTAACACCAGTACAACTAGCTGGTACAACTGTTAGCCGTGCGACCCTGCATAATGTGGATTATATTGCTGAAAAAGATATCCGCAAAGACGACACGGTTATCGTCTATAAGGCTGGGGACATCATCCCTGCTGTTTTACGTGTAGTAGAGTCCAAACGGGTTTCTGAAGAGAAACTAGATATCCCTACAAACTGCCCAAGTTGTGATTCTGACTTGTTGCACTTTGAAGATGAAGTGGCTCTCCGTTGTATCAATCCGCGTTGTCCTGCCCAAATCATGGAAGGTTTGATTCACTTTGCCTCTCGTGATGCTATGAATATTACAGGTCTTGGTCCCTCAGTAGTCGAAAAACTCTTTGCTGCTAATTTAGTAAATGATGTAGCGGATATTTACCGTTTGCGAGAAGAAGATTTCCTCCTTTTAGAGGGTGTTAAGGAAAAGTCTGCTGCTAAACTTTATCAGGCCATCCAAGCTTCCAAGGAAAATTCTGCTGAGAAGCTCTTGTTTGGTCTAGGAATTCGCCATGTCGGAAGTAAGGCCAGTCAGCTCTTACTTCAACATTTCCATTCGATTGAAAATCTGGCTCAGGCAGATCCAGAGGAAGTGGCTAGTATTGAAAGTCTGGGTGGTGTGATTGCCAAGAGTCTTCAGACTTATTTTGCGACAGAGGGGTCTGAAATTCTCCTCAGAGAATTGAAAGAAGCTGGGGTCAATTTGAACTATAAAGGCCATACGGTTGTAGCAGATGCAGCCTTGTCAGGTTTGACCGTTGTATTGACAGGAAAATTGGAACGTCTCAAGCGCTCAGAAGCTAAAAGTAAACTCGAAAGTCTGGGTGCCAAAGTGACAGGCAGTGTTTCTAAAAAGACCAACCTCGTCGTTGCTGGTGCAGATGCTGGAAGTAAACTGCAAAAAGCACAAGAACTTGGTATCGAGGTTCGAGACGAAGCTTGGCTAGAAAGTTTATAAAGAATAGTAGAAGGCTAGGTGTTAGATAGTCTGAAACTGTCTTTCCTAAAGTGTTTTGACATGGATTGAGTCTATCTTGAGTAAGAAATTAAATCGCTGAATCTATCAGCACCACATAAAAAATTAAATTAAAATTAGAAATTAGGAAAAGAAATGTTTAATTACCCTGTAGTCATCCATTTTCATCGAAAAAACGGGGATTATGCAGCCTGTTCATTTAGTAGAAAACAGGCGGACAATGTTGAAAAATTGTATTATGAAAATAACTTTTTTGGAGCAAAGTTCTCCTTCACAGTTACAAGTCAAGAAAAGTTAGAAAACCTGAAGTTTTCTGTCGAGATTGATGGGACAGTTAAGGAATATTCCGTGCGTTATAACTACTATCCGCTTCTGACAGAAGTTTGGATTTTAGAGGGCGACGAGACTGTTTATTATTCTGAAAACCCAGCCATTGCTAGTCCTTACTACAAAGATCAAAATCCATTTGCTTTTGATAGAGCAATACATAGCGCTAGTTTTGATCACCACTGGGGCTACCAAGGAGAACTAGGTTACAGTCTTTCAGATTATCAGACTAGCTTTAAACTTTGGGCTCCTACGGCTACTGCTGTACAGGTGGTTGTCTACGAAAATACCAGCAACGACGCTCCGATTTGGAAAACCTTTAATCTAGAGCGTGGTAATAGCTATTCATACAGTCATAAGTACAATACCATTGGTGTTTGGAGTCTAGACTTAGATGAAAATCTTGCTGGCAAGGCTTATCAGTATCAGATTGACTTTCCTCACCACCAGACTGTGACGAGAGATCCTTACACGATTGCCACAAGTCCTGACGGCAAACGTTCCGTAATTCTTTCTCATCAAGACAGACAAGTAGAAGGATTTGTGGTCAAACATGGAACAGAAGCGCCTTGGCGTTTGGAAAATCCATGTAAAGCAGTTATCTGTGAAATGCATATCCGAGATTTAACCAAATCTCCGACATCTGGAGTTGCAGAGCATCTCCGTGGAACCTTCCTTGGTGCTGCCCAGACTGGAACTGTAAACCAATTCGGACAAGCAACCGCCTTTGACTATATCAAAGAACTTGGCTGCAACTATGTTCAACTCCAGCCTATCTTTGATCGCCACAAGGAATACGATGAGGATGGAAATGTAACCTATAACTGGGGTTATGACCCTCAAAACTACAATGCACCAGAACCAAGTTTTTCTAGTAATACAGATGATCCAGGGCAGGTCATTCGCGATTTGAAGACCATGGTTCAAGCCTATCACGATGCGGGTATTGGTGTCATTATGGATGTGGTCTATAATCATACCTTCTCAGTAGTTGATGCACCTTTCCAAACAACTGTCCCTGATTACTACTATCGTATGAATCCAGACGGTACCTTCCAGAATGGAACGGGTGTTGGAAATGAAACAGCCAGTGAACACGAAATGTTCCGCAAGTACATGATTGATTCTCTTCTATACTGGGTACAGGAATACAATATTGACGGCTTCCGTTTTGACTTGATGGGTATTCATGATGTCAAAACCATGCAAGCGATTCGTTGGGCGCTAGATGAGGTTGATCCCCGTATTATCACTTATGGAGAAGGCTGGGATATGGGAACATGTCTTGCACCTTATGATAAGGCCAAGAAGGACAATGCCTACCAAATGCCAAATATCGGATTCTTCAATGATGATCAGCGTGATGCGGTCAAAGGAGGAGAAGTTTATGGTTCAATCAAGTCAGGATTTGTAAGTGGTGCAGCCACCGAACCAATCATTGCCAAGGCCATTCTTGGTAGCCGAGAATTAGGTTCTTATCTCAGTCCAAACCAGGTTCTCAACTATGTTGAAGCCCATGATAATTATAATCTTCATGATTTGCTGGCAACACTTCATCCTGATCAAAGTTCAAACCAGATTATGCGCAAGGTTGAGACGGCGACAGCAATGAACCTTCTCATGCAAGGAATGTCCTTTATGGAAATTGGCCAAGAATTTGGTCGAACCAAATTAATTCCGACAGGTGACCATGAACAACTCACTCCAGCAGACCGAGAACGTGCTATGAATAGTTACAAGGCTCCTGACAGTGTCAACCAGATAAACTGGGATTTAATCAATGAAAGACAAGAAAGCATTGACTTTGTCCGTCAAATTATTCGACTGAAAACACAGACTAGCGCCTTTTCTTATCCTACATACGAAGAAGTTTACCGTCATGTCTTTGTCCACACAGCTGCAGAAAATAGCGGATGGATTGTTTACGAGATTCACGGGGGACCAGAACATCTATTGGTAGTATTCAATGCCAAGGGAACTTCCTTATACTTTGAAAATGCAGGAAATTTAGCCATGTTGGTAACCAACAGTCGCTCAAAAGAAGACAATGTTATAGATGATATTAGTCTAGCTGTCTTGACTGTTTTATAATACCATCTATCTCGCTATTTTAACACAGCAAAATTCTCAGTTATGAGCATTACTAAAAAATCCATTCATTGAAATTGAATGAATAGAAAGAGCTTAGCTAACAGCTCGCCTGTATAGAAAATTTGATAAATATTTTCACGAAACAACGCACCCTATCAAAGTGTTTGAACACTTGATAGGGTGTCTTTTTATTATAAAGACTTTTACCTAGACTCTGTTTCAGTAATCTATGTTAGTTATAGGTCTAATGAACTGAATCGAGAATAGTACAATGTTGCTTCTAAAACGTTGTTATAAATTTATTTTAATTTCAACCCCAAATTGTTCATTTCTTGTTTCATTTTATTATAGTACTAATTTATGCTCTTCGAAAATTTCTTCAAAGTATATCAGTTTCGCCTTGACCGAGCTAGATTCCTAGTCTGATTTTTTTATTTTTATTGGGTATACTTTGAAAAATCAAGTTTGTGAAAATAATCTCAAAAAACTTGCAAAAAGTGTTGTGATTTTCTGAAAATTTGGTAAAATATGTCTTAATCATTTTCAGGAGGATGAGAATTTGACAAGATATCAGAATTTAGTAAATGGAAAATGGAAATCAGCTGAACAAGAATTACGATTTATTCACCAATCAATCAAGAAGAATTAGGGACTGTTCCAGCTATGACTCAGGCAGAAGTAGATGAGGCTATGAAAGCTGCGCGTGCAGCTTTGCCTGCGTGGCGAGCTTTATCAGCAGTTGAACGCGCGGCTTATTTGCACAAAACAGCAGCTATTTTAGAGCGTGATAAGGAAGAAATTGGGACTATACTTGCCAAAGAAGTGGCAAAGGGAATTAAAGCAGCTATTGGAGAAGTGGTGCGTACCGCAGACTTGATTCGCTATGCTGCTGAAGAAGGTCTCCGTATCACTGGACAAGCAATGGAAGGTGGCGGTTTTGAAGCAGCAAGTAAAAATAAATTGGCCGTTGTTCGTCGCGAGCCAGTTGGTGTCGTGCTGGCTATTGCTCCCTTTAATTATCCAGTTAATTTATCTGCTTCTAAAATTGCACCTGCCTTGATTGCAGGGAATGTAGTCATGTTTAAGCCACCAACACAAGGTTCTATTTCTGGGCTCTTGCTGGCTAAAGCGTTTGAAGAAGCAGGGATTCCGGATGGTGTTTTCAATACCATTACGGGTCGTGGTTCAGAAATTGGGGATTATATCATTGAGCACAAAGAAGTCAACTTCATCAACTTTACAGGTTCAACTCCTATCGGAGAACGTATTGGTCGTTTGGCTGGTATGCGTCCGATTATGTTGGAGCTTGGTGGGAAAGATGTAGCTCTTGTACTAGAAGATGCAGATTTGGAACACGCTGCCAATCAAATTGTTGCGGGAGCCTTTAGCTATTCAGGTCAACGTTGTACAGCCATTAAACGTGTTATTGTTCTCGAAAGTGTAGCAGATACATTAGCTGCTTTGCTTCAAGCAGAGGTTACTAAATTAACAGTTGGTGACCTATTTGACAATGCTGATATCACACCAGTTATCGACAATACTTCAGCAGACTTTATTTGGGACTTGATTGAGGATGCACAAGAAAAAGGTGCTCAGGCTCTTACACCAATCAAACGCGAAGGCAATCTTCTCTGGCCAGTACTTTTTGACCAAGTTACAAAAGATATGAAAGTGGCATGGGAAGAGCCATTTGGTCCTGTTTTACCAATTATCCGTGTGGCTAGTGTAGAAGAAGCTATAGCCTTTGCCAACGAATCTGAATTCGGCCTTCAATCCTCAGTCTTTACAAATGATTTCAAAAAGGCCTTTGAAATCGCTGAAAAACTTGAAGTGGGTACAGTCCATATTAATAATAAAACCCAGCGTGGGCCAGATAATTTCCCATTTCTTGGTGTCAAAGGTTCTGGTGCTGGTGTTCAAGGAATTAAATATAGCATTGAAGCGATGACAAATGTCAAATCCATTGTTTTTGATGTGAGATAAAAGATAAAATCAGGAAATTCGTTTCCTGGTTTCTTTTTTTACTTAAAAACAATACTTTTGTTAGCTAAATAACGAACTTTATGATAGTATTATAAAAAAACAATTCGTTTTCAAAGCGTTTCTGAAAATTTCTTGATTTACAAGTGAACACATCAGTGAATTTGTTGAAGACTTTCAAAAGATTTTTTTGCAAATTCCGTAATTTACTTGAATCTTCCCTAAAAAGGTAGTATAATAAATCTATAGAAAACGCTTACAGAAATAGGAGGGTGTATGGATAAGAATAATGCTTTAAAAACCTTTATGACAGGTGAAAATTTTCACCTCCAGCACTATCTGGGAGCTCATAGGGAAGAAAAAAATGGTGTGTATGGCTACACTTTTCGTGTATGGGCACCCAATGCTCAGGCTGTTCACTTGGTAGGGGATTTCACCAATTGGGTTGAAAATCAAATTCCGATGGAACGGAATGAATTTGGAGTATGGGAAGTCTTTACCAGTCTTGCTCAAGAAGGTCAAATTTATAAGTATCATATCACACGTGCAAATGGTCATCAGCTGATGAAGATTGACCCTTTGGCTGTACGGTATGAGGCACGACCTGGGACTGGTGCTATTTTAACAGATATTCCAGAAAAGAAATGGAAGGATGGTCTCTGGCTAGCCCGTAGAAAACGCTTGAGCTTTGAAGAGCGTCCTGTTAATATTTATGAGGTCCATGCTGGTTCTTGGAAGAGAAATCCTGATGGCAACCCCTATAGTTTTGCTCAATTGAAAGATGAACTCATTCCTTACTTGGTTGAGATGAACTATACTCATATTGAGTTTATGCCTTTGATGTCTCACCCACTAGGTTTGAGTTGGGGCTATCAGCTTATGGGTTACTTTGCTCTAGAGCATGCCTATGGTCGTCCTGAAGAGTTTCAAGATTTTGTTGAGGAATGTCACTTAAACAATATTGGGGTTATTGTAGACTGGGTACCTGGTCATTTCACCATTAATGATGATGCCTTAGCTTATTATGATGGGACACCGACTTTTGAGTACCAAGACCATAATAAGGCTCATAACTATGGTTGGGGCGCTCTCAATTTTGACCTTGGAAAAAATGAAGTCCAGTCCTTCCTGATTTCTAGTATTAAGTTTTGGATTGACTTTTACCATCTTGATGGTATTCGTGTGGATGCTGTCAGCAATATACTCTATTTAGACTACGATGATGCTCCATGGACACCTAATAAAGATGGTGGCAATCTCAACTATGAGGGTTATTATTTCCTTCAACGCTTGAATGATGTAATTAAACTAGTTCATCCAGATGTGATGATGATCGCAGAAGAAAGTTCGTCAGCAACCAAGATTACGGGAATGAAAGAGCTTGGTGGTCTAGGATTTGACTACAAGTGGAATATGGGCTGGATGAATGATATCCTCCGATTCTACGAAGAAGATCCGATTTACCGTAAATATGACTTTAATCTTGTGACTTTCAGCTTTATGTATGTCTTCAAGGAAAACTATCTCCTACCATTCTCGCACGATGAAGTGGTTCATGGCAAGAAGAGTATGATGCACAAGATGTGGGGAGATCGCTATAATCAATTCGCAGGTTTGCGCAATCTCTACACTTACCAAATTTGTCACCCTGGTAAGAAATTGCTCTTCATGGGTAGTGAATACGGCCAATTCCTAGAATGGAGATCTGAAGAGCAGTTGGAATGGTCTAATCTAGAAGATCCAATGAATGCTAAGATGAAGTATTTCACTTCTCAGCTAAACCAGTTTTACAAAGATCATCGCTGTCTGTGGGAAGTCGATACCAGCTATGATGGTATTGAAATCATTGATGCGGATAATCGAGACCAGAGTGTTCTTTCCTTCATCCGTAAGGGTAAGAAGGGCGACATGCTAGTCTGCATCTTTAATATGGCACCTGTTGAACGAAAAGATTTTACAATCGGACTTCCTGTTGCAGGGATTTACGAAGAAGTCTGGAATACTGAGTTAGAAGAGTGGGGAGGCGTTTGGAAAGAACATAATCAAACTGTGCAAACGCAAGAAGGACTATGGAAAGATTATGAGCAGACCTTGACCTTTACCCTACCGGCTATGGGAGCAAGTGTTTGGAAAATCAAACGCCGCTTGAAACCTACTAAAACCGTCACAAGTAAAAACCAAAAAGGAGTAGAAAATGAAGAATGAAATGTTAGCTTTGATTCTTGCTGGTGGGCAAGGAACTCGTCTCGGTAAACTCACTCAAAGCATTGCAAAACCAGCTGTGCAATTTGGTGGGCGCTACCGTATCATTGACTTTGCTCTTTCAAACTGTGCCAACTCAGGCATCAACAATGTTGGAGTCATTACACAGTACCAACCACTTGCTCTCAACAACCATATTGGTAATGGTTCAAGCTGGGGACTAGACGGTATCAATTCTGGTGTCTCTATTCTTCAACCTTATTCTGCAAGTGAAGGAAATCGTTGGTTTGAGGGGACTAGCCACGCTATTTACCAAAATATTGATTATATCGACAGTGTCAATCCTGAGTATGTCTTGATTCTATCTGGGGACCATATCTACAAAATGGATTATGATGATATGCTCCAGTCTCACAAAGATAATAATGCCAGCTTGACAGTAGCGGTTTTAGACGTCCCTCTTAAAGAAGCTAGTCGTTTTGGTATTATGAACACAGATGCCAATAACCGCATTGTTGAATTTGAAGAAAAACCAGCTCAACCTAAATCTACAAAAGCTTCTATGGGAATTTACATTTTTGATTGGCAACGTCTGCGCAATATGCTTGTTACTGCTGAAAAGAGCAATGTGGATATGTCAGACTTCGGTAAGAATGTCATTCCAAATTACCTTGAGTCAGGTGAAAGTGTCTATGCCTATGAATTTAACGGTTACTGGAAAGACGTTGGTACGATTGAATCGCTTTGGGAAGCGAACATGGAATATATTTCACCAGAAAATGCCTTGGATAGCCGTAACCGTCAATGGAAGATTTACTCAAGAAACTTAATTTCACCACCAAACTTCCTTGGTGCAAATGCTCATGTGGAAGATTCCTTGGTTGTCGATGGCTGTTTCGTAGATGGAACTGTTAAACATTCTATCCTTTCAACAGGTGCGCAAGTTCGCGAAGGGGCAGAAGTAGTAGATTCAGTTATCATGAGTGGAGCCATTATTGGACACGGAGCTAAAATCAAGCGTGCCATTATTGGTGAAGGTGCAGTTATTTCTGACGGTGTTGAAATTGATGGAACAGAAGAAGTACAAGTTGTAGGATATAATGAAGTAGTGGGGGTAGCAACAGATGAAGATTGATAAATATTCTGCCATTTTAGGAAACACAGTTGGTTTTCATGATATGTCAACACTGACAGAACACCGTCCAGTGGCTAGTTTGCCTTTCGGTGGTAAATATCGCTTGATCGACTTCCCGCTTTCAAGTCTTGCTAATGCAGGTGTCCGTAGTATCTTTGGTATTTTCCAACAAGATAATATTAGCTCAGTCTTTGACCATATCCGTTCAGGACGTGAGTGGGGCTTGTCAACTCTTCTTAGCCACTATTATCTAGGTATTTACAATACTCGTGTGGAAAGTAGTACAGTTGGAAAAGAATACTACCAACAACTTCTTACTTACTTGAAACGTTCTGGCTCAAACCAAACAGTTTCACTCAACTGTGATGTTTTGATTAATATTGATTTGAACCAAGTTTTCCATCTACATAGTACAACAAAAGGGCCTATCACTGTAGTTTATAAAAAACTAGCTAAGAAAGACATTTCAGAAGTAAACGCAATCTTGGAAGTGGATGAAACAGACCATGTTCGTTCTCATAAACTCTTTGATAGTAAATCATCAGATGAAGTTTACAATATGTCGACAGATATCTTTGTCGTTGATACCCCTTGGTTGATTGAACGCTTAGAAGAAGAGGCTAAGAAAGAACATCCAGAGAAATTGCGTTATGTTTTACGAGATTTAGCTGCAAAAGAAGGGGCTTTTGCCTACGAGTACACAGGTTATCTGGCAAATATTCACTCTGTAGAGTCGTATTATAAAGCGAATATCGATATGCTTGAATCACAAAAATTCTACTCTCTCTTCTCACCAAATCAAAAGATTTATACAAAGGTCAAAAACGAAGAGCCAACTTATTATGCTAATACCTCTAAAGTAAGCACTTCTCAGTTTGCGTCTGGTAGTATTATTGAAGGTCAAGTGGCTAATTCTGTTCTATCACGTAATATTCATGTACATAAGGATAGCCTGGTTAAAGATAGTCTGCTCTTCCCTCGTGTTGTTATTGGAGAAGGAGCTCAGGTCGAATATGCTATCTTGGACAAGGGTGTGGAAGTTGCGGATGGAGTTGTGATCCGTGGAACTGCAGAACATCCAGTTGTGGTTAAGAAAGGTGCTAAAGTAACAGAGGATATTCATTCATGAAAATTTTATTTGTAGCAGCAGAGGGTGCACCCTTTTCAAAAACAGGTGGTTTGGGAGACGTCATTGGCGCTCTTCCCAAATCACTAGTAAAAGCTGGGCACGAAGTTGCAGTGATTTTACCCTACTATGACATGGTAGAGGCTAAATTTGGAAATCAAATTGAAGATGTTCTTCATTTTGAGGTGAGTGTTGGTTGGCGCAGACAGTACTGTGGGATTAAGAAAACAGTCTTAAACGGTGTGACCTTCTACTTTATTGACAACCAATATTATTTCTTCCGTGGTCATGTTTACGGTGATTTTGACGATGGGGAACGTTTCGCTTTCTTCCAACTGGCTGCCATTGAGGTTATGGAAAGGATTGACTTTATTCCTGACCTTCTCCATGTTCATGATTACCATACAGCCATGATTCCTTTCTTGTTGAAGGAAAAATACCGTTGGATTCAAGCCTATCAAGGAATTAAAACTGTTTTAACCATTCATAATTTGGAATTTCAAGGACAATTTTCAGAAGGAATGTTATGGGATTTGTTTGGAGTCGGCTTTGAACGTTATGCTGATGGTACCCTTCGCTGGAACAACTGTCTGAACTGGATGAAAGCTGGTATTCTTTATGCAGACCGTGTTTCAACCGTTTCGCCTAGCTATGCTCATGAAATTATGACCAGTCAGTTCGGATGTAACTTGGATCAGATTCTTCGAATGGAGTCTGGCAAGGTATCTGGTATCGTGAACGGGATTGATGCTGACCTGTATAATCCTCAGACGGATGCTCTTTTAGATTATCATTTCAATCAGGAAGATTTGTCTGGAAAAGCCCAAAATAAGGCAAAATTGCAAGAGAGAGTTGGCTTGCCAGTTAGAGCTGACGTTCCACTGGTGGGAATTGTTTCTCGTTTGACACGCCAAAAAGGTTTTGATGTCGTGGTCGAAAGTTTGCATCATATCTTGCAAAATGATGTTCAGATTGTTCTTTTGGGAACTGGTGATCCAGCCTTTGAAGGAGCTTTCTCATGGTTTGCTCAGATTTATCCTGACAAGTTATCAGCAAATATTACTTTTGATGTCAAACTTGCTCAAGAAATCTACGCTGCTTGTGACCTCTTCCTCATGCCGAGTCGTTTCGAACCGTGTGGCTTGTCTCAGATGATGGCTATGTGTTACGGAACCTTGCCATTAGTCCATGAAGTTGGTGGCTTGCGAGATACCGTTCGCGCTTTCAATCCAATTGAAGGAAGCGGTACTGGCTTTAGCTTTGACAATCTATCTCCTTATTGGTTAAATTGGACTTTCCAAACTGCATTGGACTTGTACAGAAACCATCCTGACGTTTGGAGAAACTTACAAAAACAAGCTATGGAGTGTGATTTCTCATGGGATACAGCCTGCAAATCATACCTTGACTTGTACCATAGTTTAGTTAACTAATAGATAAAATCGTATGATGACTTCATACGATTTTTGGGCTGTTTAGAGAGGAGATCTTATGTCTCAAATAAAAGGCTTGTGTGTCATGGATGTTGACGGCACCTTAATCCTAGAAGAAGTGATTGACCTTTTGGGAAGAGAGGTAGGTCGTGAGGAGGAAATTTCGCAGATTACAAGTCGGGTAATGAGAGGAGAGTTAGACTTTGAAAGCAGTTTAAGAAAAAGAGTTTCCTTCTTGGAAGGCCTTCCTGTCTCTGTATTTGATAAAGCTTTCGACTCTATTCATCTATCACCAAATGCACAGAAATTTATTTCTATTCTCCAAACGAATGGCATCCTAGTTGGTCTGGTGTCCGGTGGATTTACACCAATAGTTGGGAGATTAGCAAAATCCCTTAGTATTTCCTATTTCTCTGCCAACCAACTTGAAGTTAAAGATGGTCTTCTAACAGGAAAATTAGTTGGACAAATTATCAATCCCCAGGTCAAAAAAGATACTCTAGAACAATGGAGAAAGGAACTGCAACTTCCTAAAGATAGAACGGTTGCAATCGGTGATGGGGCCAATGATTTATTGATGTTGAAGTCGGCGGGGCTTGGAATTGCCTTTTGTGCCAAAGAAGTGCTCAAAAAAGAAATACCAAATCATGTTGACAAGAGAGATTTTTTAGAAGTTCTACCTTTGATTGACTTTTTAGAATGAGGGAAAATATGAAGATTGTAATTGCACCGGATTCGTTTAAGGAAAGCTTGACCGCTGAAGAGGTAGCTGAAGCAATAAAAAGAGGCTTCCAACAATCGATAACAGATGTAGAATGTCTCCTCTGCCCTGTTGGTGATGGGGGAGAAGGTACTGTAGATGCTATTCGACATTCTCTTGACCTTGAAGAAAAATGGATCCAAGTGACAGGCCCTTTTGGCCAAAAAGAAGCCATGCGCTATTTTCAAAAAGGGGAACTGGCGCTATTTGAAGTTGCCGACTTGGTTGGCCTTGGAAAAATTCCGCTAGAGAAACGAAATCCACTTCAAATCCAAACTTGTGGTATTGGAGAGTTGATTCGTCATCTCATTGCTCAAGGGATTAAAGATATCTATATCGGCGTTGGTGGTACGGCCAGTAATGATGGCGGTATTGGTATTGCTGCTGGATTGGGGTATCAATTCTATGATAAGGATGGAAATGTCTTGCCTGCTTGCGGTCAATCCTTATTAAATTTAGCTTCTGTTTCAATAGAAAAACGCTATGAAATTCCTGAAGGTGTTCAAATTCATATTTTAGCAGATGTCGTGAGTCCCTTATGTGGTCCTCAAGGTGCGACTTACACTTTTGGCAAGCAAAAAGGCCTACAACCTACTATGTTTGCAGTCGTAGATCAGGCAATCCAAGATTTTTATGAAAAAGCCTCACCTGTAACATTGGAAATTAAAGGAGCAGGAGCTGGTGGAGGCATTGCTGGCGGTTTGTGTGCCTTTGCTCAGGCAAATATCGTGTCTGGAATTGATACCTGCTTGAACTTAATCAACTTTGATAAGAAAGTTTCACATGCTGACTTGGTAGTTGTAGGAGAAGGAAGGCTAGATCGTCAAAGTTTAGCAGGTAAAGCGCCTATAGGTGTTGCAAAAAGAACCCCTGTCGGAGTTCCGGTCATTGCTATTTGTGGTAGTATTGCTGAAGATTTACATTCCCTACCATTTGAGAATATCCAAGCAGCTTTTTCAATTTTGGAGAAAAGTGAACCTCTAGAAGATAGTTTGAAAAATGCCAGTCTCTATCTGGAGCACACGGCTGCCAATATAGGGCATTTATTAAATATGCACAAGATTTAGCCAAACCATTTTTTCCATAAGGATGTTTTGGATTGTTCTTCCTTTTTAACTTCCCAAAGTTTTGCAAAAGCAAGTCGAAGGTTCTTTTCTTCTACTTGAACTGGTGCATTGGTGTGGATAATCAGGCCAAAAGGAGAAGAAGTATGCTCTTCAGATACAATGGTAGCTTGACTATCAGTTTCTTTAGCTTCTTTTAAGTAGAAAACTTGCTTGTCAAATTCGATATTTGGTGAAATCTTCACAAATAGTGGTTCTGTTTTTTCCTGAAGGTTTTCTAAAATAGATAAAAAGCCTTTTTCTAACTGAGGGCTATTTGCTGTGTCAATATCTGCATATCCAAGAACTCTTTCCTCAAAAGTGCCAAGATAGCGTCTTTGCTCATCCGGATTAATTTTTGGCCCACCGTGAGCTTTTTCAAGTAATTGTTTTGATAAATCTGTCATGAAAACAGTATATCATAAAAGTTAGAATAAAACAGATAAAAGAAAGCGATTACTTTATAAAGTTAAGGAAAATTTGCACAAAGATAACGTTTTTTCTTGAAAAAGGAGGGGTTTTAAGGTATTATAGAGGTGTAAAAAATTTAACTCATAAGGAGAGTAAAAAATGTCAATTATTACTGATGTTTACGCTCGCGAAGTCCTAGACTCACGCGGTAACCCAACACTTGAAGTAGAAGTTTACACTGAATCAGGTGCTTTCGGACGTGGTATGGTTCCATCAGGAGCTTCTACTGGTGAACACGAAGCAGTTGAACTTCGCGACGGTGACAAATCTCGTTACGGTGGTCTTGGTACACAAAAAGCTGTTGACAATGTAAACAACATCATTGCTGAAGCTATCATTGGCTACGATGTACGTGATCAACAAGCTATCGACCGTGCTATGATCGCTCTTGACGGTACTCCTAACAAAGGTAAATTGGGTGCAAACGCAATCCTTGGTGTGTCTATCGCTGTAGCTCGTGCTGCTGCTGACTACCTTGAAATCCCACTTTACAGCTACCTTGGTGGATTCAACACTAAAGTTCTTCCAACTCCAATGATGAACATCATCAACGGTGGTTCTCACTCTGACGCTCCAATCGCATTCCAAGAGTTCATGATCTTGCCAGTTGGTGCGCCAACATTTAAAGAAGCTCTTCGTTACGGTGCTGAAATCTTCCACGCTCTTAAGAAAATCCTTAAATCACGTGGTTTGGAAACTGCCGTAGGTGACGAAGGTGGATTCGCTCCTCGTTTCGAAGGAACTGAAGACGGTGTTGAAACTATCCTTGCTGCGATCGAAGCTGCTGGATATGTTCCTGGTAAAGACGTATTTATCGGATTTGACTGTGCTTCATCAGAATTCTACGATAAAGAACGTAAAGTTTACGACTACACTAAATTTGAAGGTGAAGGCGCTGCTGTTCGTACATCTGCAGAACAAATCGATTACCTTGAAGAATTGGTTAACAAATACCCAATCATCACTATCGAAGATGGTATGGATGAAAACGACTGGGATGGTTGGAAAGCTCTTACTGAACGTCTTGGTAAGAAAGTACAACTTGTTGGTGACGACTTCTTCGTAACAAACACTGACTACCTTGCACGTGGTATCCAAGAAGGTGCTGCTAACTCAATCCTTATCAAAGTTAACCAAATCGGTACTCTTACTGAAACTTTTGAAGCTATCGAAATGGCTAAAGAAGCTGGTTACACTGCCGTTGTATCACACCGTTCAGGTGAAACTGAAGATTCAACAATCGCTGACATCGCAGTTGCAACTAACGCAGGACAAATCAAGACTGGTTCACTTTCACGTACAGACCGTATCGCTAAATACAACCAATTGCTTCGCATCGAAGACCAACTTGGTGAAGTAGCTGAATACCGTGGATTGAAATCATTCTACAACCTTAAAAAATAAAATAGTTCAGTGAACTATTTTATCCCGAACCTTGAAATTCAAAAGTTCGGCCGTTGATTTAACAACGTTTCTAGCCCCTCGGATTTTATCCGAAGGGCTATTTTTGTATTTAGGGGGCAAAAAAGGGGCAAAACATTTCAAGACATCTCATTTACCAATAAATACGATTCAGCTAATATAATTGAAAATGATGGAAAAAAGGGTGAATTTATGATATACTTTAATGTAGGACCTTTTTAGAAATTTTGAAAGAGCATAAAAAATTTAGAATGAGAAAAATTGTTATCAATGGTGGATTACCCTTGCAAGGTGAAATCACTATTAGCGGTGCTAAAAATAGCGTTGTGGCCTTAATTCCAGCTATTATTTTGGCTGATGATGTGGTGACTTTGGATTGTGTTCCAGATATTTCCGATGTTGCTAGTCTTGTCGAAATCATGGAGTTAATGGGTGCTACCGTTAAGCGTTATGACGATGTGTTAGAGATTGATCCACGAGGTGTTCAAAATATTCCAATGCCTTATGGGAAAATCAACAGTCTTCGTGCATCTTATTATTTTTATGGAAGTCTTTTAGGTCGCTTTGGTGAAGCCACTGTTGGTTTACCTGGTGGATGTGATTTGGGACCTCGCCCTATTGACTTACACCTTAAGGCTTTTGAAGCTATGGGAGCAACTGTTAGCTACGAGGGAGATAACATGAAGTTATCTGCCAAAGATACAGGACTTCACGGCGCAAGTATCTACATGGATACGGTTAGTGTGGGTGCGACGATTAATACGATGATTGCTGCGGTTAAAGCAAATGGTCGTACTATTATTGAAAATGCAGCCCGTGAACCTGAGATTATTGATGTTGCTACTCTATTGAATAATATGGGTGCCCATATCCGTGGTGCTGGAACCAATATCATCATTATTGATGGTGTTGACAGATTACATGGAACGCGTCATCAGGTGATTCCAGACCGTATTGAAGCAGGAACATATATTTCCTTAGCTGCTGCAGTCGGTAAGGGAATTCGTATTAATAATGTTCTTTATGAACACTTAGAAGGATTCATCGCTAAGTTGGAAGAAATGGGAGTTCGAATGACTGTATCTGAAGACAGTATTTTTGTTGAAGAACAGTCTAATTTGAAAGCAATCAATATTAAGACAGCTCCTTATCCTGGTTTTGCTACTGACTTGCAACAACCAATTACTCCTCTCTTGTTAACAGCAGAGGGACGTGGTACCATTATTGATACCATTTATGAAAAACGAGTAAACCATGTTTTTGAACTAGCAAAGATGGATGCAGATATTACGACTACAAATGACCATATTTTATATACTGGTGGACGTAGTTTACGTGGTGCAAATGTAAAAGCTACTGACCTTAGAGCTGGTGCTGCACTTGTCATCGCTGGTTTGATGGCTGAAGGTAAAACTGAAATTACTAATATTGAGTTCATCTTACGTGGTTATTCAGATATTATCGAAAAATTACGTAATCTAGGAGCGGATATTACACTTATTGAGGATTAAACCGTAGAGGTGTTTATGAATATTTGGACCAAATTAGCAATGTTTTCTTTTTTTGAAACGGATCGCTTGTATTTGCGTCCTTTCTTTTTTAGTGATAGTCAAGACTTCCATGAGATAGCCTCAAATCCTGAAAATTTACAATTTATTTTCCCAACTCAGGCAAGTCTGGAAGAAAGTCAATATGCACTGGCCAATTACTTTATGAAGTCCCCTTTGGGAGTGTGGGCAATTTGTGACCAGAAAAATCAACAAATGATTGGTTCTATTAAATTTGAGAAGTTAGATGAAATCAAAAAAGAAGCTGAGCTTGGCTATTTTTTGAGAAAAGATGCTTGGTCGCAAGGATTTATGACAGAGGTTGTTAGAAAAATTTGTCAGCTTTCTTTTGAAGAATTTGGCTTAAAACAATTATCCATCATTACCCACCTTGAAAATGAAGCTAGTCAACGGGTTGCCCTTAAGTCTGGATTCCGTTTGATTCGTCAGTTTAAGGGAAGTGATCGCTACACAAGAAAAATGCGGGATTATTTTGAATTTCGGTATGTAAAAGGAGAATTCAATGAGTAAGCATCAGGAAATTCTAAGCTATTTGGAGGAATTACCTGTCGGTAAAAGGGTCAGTGTTCGTAGCATTTCCAATCATCTGGGAGTCAGTGATGGAACGGCTTATCGGGCTATTAAAGAAGCTGAAAATCGTGGAATTGTAGAGACTCGCCCAAGAAGTGGTACTATCCGTGTTAAATCTCAGAAAGTTGCTATCGAAAGATTAACATTTGCTGAAATTGCAGAAGTGACTTCTTCTGAGGTTCTGGCTGGGCAAGAAGGTTTAGAGAGAGAATTCAGTAAGTTTTCAATTGGTGCCATGACTGAACAAAATATCTTGTCTTACCTTCACGATGGGGGGCTCTTGATTGTCGGAGACCGAACCCGTATTCAGTTGCTAGCCTTGGAAAATGAAAATGCAGTCCTGGTTACAGGTGGATTTCAGGTTCATGATGATGTGCTTAAACTGGCCAATCAAAAAGGAATTCCTGTTTTAAGAAGCAAACATGACACTTTCACTGTCGCGACCATGATCAATAAAGCCCTGTCAAATGTACAAATCAAAACAGATATTTTGACAGTTGAGAAACTTTATCGCCCAAGTCATGAGTATGGTTTTCTGAGAGAAACCGACACAGTCAAAGATTATTTGGATTTGGTTCGTAAGAATCGTAGCAGTCGTTTTCCAGTTATCAATCAACATCAGGTTGTTGTTGGTGTTGTAACCATGAGAGACGCAGGTGATAAGTCACCAAGTACCACAATTGACAAGGTCATGTCTCGTAGTCTATTTTTAGTTGGATTATCGACAAATATTGCCAATGTGAGTCAACGGATGATTGCTGAAGACTTTGAAATGGTACCGGTTGTTCGAAATAATCAAACCTTGCTTGGGGTTGTAACCAGACGAGATGTCATGGAGAAGATGAGTCGTTCCCAAGTTTCTGCTCTACCTACTTTTTCTGAGCAGATTGGTCAAAAACTTTCTTATCACCATGATGAAGTAGTGATTACAGTGGAACCCTTTATGCTAGAGAAGAACGGTGTTTTGGCTAATGGTGTATTGGCAGAAATTCTGACCCACATGACTCAAGATTTTGTTGTGAATAGTGGTCGAAATCTCATTATTGAGCAGATGCTAATCTATTTTTTGCAAGCGGTTCAGATAGATGATAGATTGCGCATTCAAGCACGCATTATCCATCATACGAGACGGTCAGCTATTATTGACTACGATATTTATCATGGTCATCAGATTGTTTCAAAGGCAAATGTGACTGTTAAAATTAATTAGAAACTAGGAGAAAAAATGATAACATTAAAATCAGCTCGTGAAATCGAAGCTATGGATAAGGCCGGTGATTTTCTAGCAAGTATTCATATCGGCTTGCGTGATTTGATTAAGCCAGGCGTAGATATGTGGGAAGTTGAAGAATACGTTCGCCGTCGTTGTAAAGAAGAAAATTTCCTTCCGCTTCAGATTGGAGTTGACGGTGCTATGATGGACTATCCTTATGCTACCTGCTGCTCTTTAAACGATGAAGTAGCTCACGCTTTCCCTCGTCACTATATTTTGAAAGATGGTGATTTGCTCAAGGTTGATATGGTTTTGGGAGGCCCAATTGCTAAATCTGACCTGAATGTCTCAAAATTAAACTTCAACAATGTGGATCAAATGAAGAAATACACTCAGAGCTATTCTGGTGGTCTAGCAGACTCTTGTTGGGCTTATGCTGTCGGTACACCGTCCGAAGAAGTGAAAAACTTGATGGATGTAACTAAAGAAGCCATGTACAAGGGGATTGAGCAGGCTGTTGTTGGAAACCGTATCGGTGATATTGGAGCAGCGATTCAAGAATACGCTGAAAGTCGTGGATACGGTGTAGTGCGTGATTTGGTTGGTCATGGTGTTGGCCCAACCATGCACGAAGAACCAATGGTTCCTAACTATGGTATTGCAGGTCGAGGACTCCGTCTTCGTGAAGGAATGGTCTTGACTATTGAACCAATGATCAATACAGGTGACTGGGAAATTGATACAGATATGAAAACTGGTTGGGCGCATAAGACCATTGACGGTGGTCTATCTTGTCAATATGAACACCAATTTGTCATTACAAAAGATGGACCTGTTATCTTGACTAGTCAAGGTGAAGAAGGAACTTATTAATAAAAAGTGAAAAGACTGCTGGAAGTTCATTTCTAAAGAATTCAGTAGATCTTTTCATATTAAATAAACGCATTGTATCAAGTTTTTAAGTGCCTGATATAATGCGTTTTTCTGGCTTTAAAATTCTTACCTCAATATATTGTACTTTATCATCATTTCAAAAAAATGAACTTTCTACAATGTTAAACTTCAGGTAAAAATTATGTTTCAGATTTTCTGTTACAGAAATAGATATCATTATGAAATAATTATTTTATATTTACTACTATTTCTATAAAAACCACAAAGATATTGGCAAACTATCTGATAAAGAATTATTTCGTGTTACCAACAAGGCTACGAGGAAGGATTTGTTGCCTATCGTGGTTATGATGTTTAATGAATCTTTAAAGATTGCTTTAGAGCCTTATCATTCGGAATTGTTTTTGCATATTTTGAACTCTGCTGAACGTGAAAGAAAGTTAAAACGAGAGGGTGTAGAGGAATTATATCTTCTTGATTTTAGTAGTCAATTCGATACTATCACGACAGAAGATTTTAAAGGATTACTTTGATGGAGAAATTATCATTGTTTCACGTTATTATTGTAGATTCTAAAAGAAATCAATTCAGTACATTACCTCTTTTTATTCTTTTTCAAAGGTGAATCCTTCTCCAAGGATTTCATGGGCTTCTGTAATGGTTATAAAGGCTTGAGGATCGATTCGATGAATCATTTCCTTCATTTTCACAATTTCATTTCTTCCGACAATACAGTAAATGATTTTTAAATCTTCTCGACTATAATAACCTTGACCTGAGATGAAAGTAACGCCTCTTCCTAGGTCATCATTAATCGCCTTAGCAAGTTGGTCAGGACGTTTTGTGATAATCATAAATCCTTTACCTGCATAGCCACCTTCGCCAATCAAATCAATGACACGAGAAACGATAAAATCAAATAAGAGCGTGTAGGAAACCAATCTCAAGTCCTTGAAGATTAGGAGAATGAGCATGAGAATACAAAAATCTAAGATAAAGAGCAGTTTCCCCATAGATATATGAGTGTATTTGTTGAGAATACGAGCTAGAATATCAGTTCCGCCAGTTGTACCTCCAGCATTAAAGATAATTCCAAGACCGATTCCCAATAGAATCCCAGCTATAAGGGCTGTGATCAGTAAATCACCTTGAAGATCAATATGAAGGGGAATACGTTCAAAAAAGGCTAACCAGGCGGACAAAGCTAAGGTTCCTAGTAAACTAGAATAGAGAGATTTTGCTCCAAAAATCTTCCAAGCTAGGAGGAAAAGGGGAATATTAATCAGCAGGTTCATGAGAGAAACAGGGATTTTAAAAAGATAAAAGGTGATGAGGGTAATACCCGTCGCCCCTCCTTCAAAGAGATGATGGGGAACTACAAAATAAGTTAGCCCAAAAGCATAAATAGCAGCACCTAGTAAGATGGTTAAAATGGGATAAATTTTTTTAATCATAGGGACCTCTTTTCTTATAAGTAGATTATATCAAATTTTTAAGGAAAATTTGATTGACTCCATTAGGATTTTTAATCTTTTTTTGATATAATTAAAAGTAAGAAAACCAATCTGAATCCTAAAATAGAAAGATTGATACTATGACAAAAATTAAAATTGTAACCGATTCATCTGTTACTATTGAACCTGAACTAGTAAAACAATTAGATATCACTGTTGTTCCGTTATCTGTAATGATTGATAATGTTGTTTATTCTGATGCGGATTTGAAAGAAGAAGGTAAATTTCTTCAGTTGATGCAAGAAAGTAAGAATCTTCCGAAAACAAGTCAGCCACCTGTAGGTGTCTTTGCTGAAGTTTTTGAAGAACTATGCAAGGATGGTAGCCAGATTCTTGCTATTCATATGTCTCATGCCCTTTCTGGTACTGTAGAAGCGGCACGTCAAGGTGCTAGCTTATCTACTGCCGATGTGACAGTTATTGATAGTTCCTTCACTGACCAAGCCCTGAAATTCCAAGTTGTTGAGGCTGCGAAGTTAGCACAAGAAGGCAAAGATATGGAGGAAATTTTAACTCGCATAGAAGAGGTAAAAAACCACACAGAACTCTATATTGGTGTTTCTACTTTGGAAAATCTTGTCAAAGGTGGACGAATTGGCCGTGTAACTGGATTGTTGAGCTCCCTTCTCAATATACGTGTTGTCATGCAGATGAAAGACCATGAATTGCAGCCAATCGTTAAAGGTCGTGGAGCTAAAACTTTTAAAAAATGGTTAGATGAGTTGATAACGTCGCTCTCTGAACGTTCTGTAGCAGAGATTGGAATTTCATATTCTGGCAGTGCTGATTGGGCCAAAGAGATGAAAGAAAGCTTACAAGCTTATGTTGAAAAGCCAATTTCAGTTTTGGAAACGGGCTCTATTATTCAAACTCACACGGGTGAGAACGCTTGGGCTATTTTAGTACGTTACTACTCTAAAAAAAATAAATAAAATGGGAAGAAATAGCGTTTTTAACTTGACCTAAAAGGGATTTTAGGATATGATTATAATTGTTAATTAGAAATTAAATTGGAGGAATCATTAACATGGCAAACAAACAAGATTTGATCGCTAAAGTAGCAGAAGCTACAGAATTGACTAAGAAAGACTCAGCAGCAGCAGTTGAAGCTGTATTCTCAGCAGTAGCTGACTACCTTGCAGCTGGTGAAAAAGTTCAATTGATCGGTTTTGGTAACTTTGAAGTTCGTGAGCGTGCTGCACGTAAAGGTCGCAACCCACAAACTGGTAAAGAAATCACAATTGCTGCTTCTAAAGTACCAGCATTCAAAGCTGGTAAAGCTCTTAAAGACGCTGTTAAATAATCAGCCTTTAAAAAGCCTATTGTATCAAGCTTTCTAGCTTGGTCAGTAGGCTTTTTTGTGTATAGAGGGCAAAAAAGGGGCCAGAATCTGAATGAACTAGTACCGGAACAAATATTTCAAATATTGGCTAATTCAAATTGCGTAGCAGAAATCATACAAATGAAATTGATTATAGTAAAATAGGATATGAATTATTAAGAAAGTTGGTTCTTTATTGGAAACGATAGTATTTTCAATCTCTGTTTTTCTAGCGGGTGTTTTATCCTTTTTTTCTCCTTGTATTTTTCCTCTTCTACCAGTCTATGCTGGAATTTTATTGGATGATCAGGAAAGTGCAAAAAGCTTCTCTCTGTTTGGAAGGAAAGTCGCTTGGTCAGGTTTGATTCGAACGCTTTGCTTTATTGCAGGTATCTCTCTCATTTTCTTTATCTTAGGATTTGGTGCTGGTTACCTTGGTAATATTCTCTATGCCAATTGGTTTCGCTATACCATGGGAACGATTATCATCATTTTAGGCCTTCACCAGATGGAAATTTTTCATTTTAAGAAATTAGAGGTTCAAAAAAGCTTTACTTTTAAGAAATCAGAAGCCAATCGTTATTGGTCAGCCTTTTTACTCGGTATTACTTTTAGCTTTGGTTGGACGCCTTGTATTGGTCCAGTTTTAAGTTCTGTTTTAGCGCTTGCCGCTTCTGGAGGTAATGGTGCTTGGCAAGGTGCAATCTATACCTTGATTTACACTCTGGGGATGGCAATTCCTTTCTTGGTTTTGGCACTAGCTTCAGGCGTAGTTATGCCATATTTTAGTAAAATTAAACGTCATATGATGCTACTGAAGAAAATTGGTGGTTTCCTTATTATTTTAATGGGAATTTTATTACTATTAGGACAAGTAAATGTTCTAGCTGGAATTTTTGAATAAAGGAGAAAAAGATGAAAAAAGTAATGTTTGCTGGCTTAAGCCTCTTGTCATTAGTTGTATTGATAGCTTGTGGTGAGGAAGAGACTAAAAAGACTAAAGCACCAGAACAATCCCCAAAACAACAGCAACAAACGACTGTACAACAAATTGCTGTTGGGAAAGAGGCGCCAGATTTTACCTTGCAATCAATGGATGGCAAAGAAGTAAAGTTATCTGATTATAAGGGTAAAAAGGTTTATTTGAAGTTTTGGGCTTCATGGTGTGGTCCATGTAAAAAAAGTATGCCTGAGTTGATGGAATTAGCGGCGAAACCAGATCGTGACTTCGAAATTCTTACTGTTATTGCACCAGGAATTCAAGGTGAAAAAACTGTTGAGCAATTCCCACAATGGTTCCAAGATCAAGGTTATAAGGATATCCCAGTTCTTTATGACACAAAAGCAACCACATTCCAAGCTTATCAAATTCGAAGCATTCCTACAGAATACCTAATTGACAGTCAAGGAAAGATTGGAAAGATTCAATTTGGTGCTATCAGCAATTCGGATGCAGAAGTAGCCTTTAAAGAAATGAACTAGAATAGATAAAAATCTGATTACAATAAAAGTAGTCAGATTTTTTTAGAAAAAGATTTTATAAATATTCACAAATGTCCTATATTTATGGTAAAATAGAATCATCATTTTATTTTGGAGTCAAAGATGAATATATTTAGAAAAAAGAATGTTAGTTTGGATAAAACGGAGATGCACAGGCATTTGAAGTTATGGGATTTGATTTTGTTAGGTATCGGAGCCATGGTAGGGACAGGTGTCTTTACAATAACAGGTACTGCAGCCGCAACTCTAGCGGGTCCAGCCCTAGTGATTTCAATTGTCATTTCTGCCTTGTGTGTGGGATTATCAGCCCTCTTTTTTGCAGAATTTGCTTCACGAGTACCTGCTACAGGTGGTGCCTACAGTTATCTCTATGCCATCTTAGGAGAATTCCCAGCCTGGTTGGCAGGTTGGTTAACTATGATGGAGTTCATGACAGCCATATCAGGTGTGGCTTCTGGTTGGGCAGCGTATTTTAAAGGGCTTCTCTCTCAATACGGGATAGCCCTTCCTCAGGCTTTAAATGGTACCTTTAATCCTCAAGCAGGGACGTTTGTTGATTTATTACCTATTCTTGTCTTGGTCTTGGTGACCTTGCTTGTTCTACTTAATGCGAAAGCAGCCTTACGCTTTAATTCTATTCTAGTGATTTTGAAATTTTCCGCTTTAGCTCTCTTTGTTTTAGTAGGAATTTGGAATATTAAGCTTGATAATTGGAGCAATTTTGCCCCTTATGGTTTTGGACAAATCTATGGTGCTAGTACTGGTATTATGGCTGGTGCGTCCTTGATGTTCTTCGGTTTTTTGGGATTTGAATCCATCTCTATGGCCGTAGATGAGGTCAAGACTCCTCAAAAAAATATTCCTAGAGGGATTGTCTTATCGCTCTCTATCGTAACCATTCTTTATGCCTTGGTGACGCTTGTCTTAACTGGTGTGGTCCACTATAGCCATCTAAATGTCGACGATGCCGTTGCCTTTGCTCTTCGTAGCATTGGGATTAGTTGGGCAGCCAACTATGTGTCATTAGTGGCTATCTTAACCTTGATTACGGTTTGTATCTCAATGACTTATGCCCTATCTCGTATGATTTACAGTTTAGCGCGTGACGGATTGATGCCTGCCGCCTTTAAAGAATTAACAAAGACTAGCAAGGTACCAAAGAATGCTACTATCTTGACAGGTCTAGCTTCAGCAGTAGCTGCAGGAATATTCCCACTAGCCAGTATCGCAGCCTTCTTAAACATTTGTACCTTGGCCTACTTGATTATGCTGGCTTACGGCTTGATTCGCTTACGGAAAGAAAAAGGAATGCCCAAAGCTGGAGAATTTAAAACACCATTAGTACCCTTATTACCGATTTTATCAATCATCATTTGTTTATCCTTTATGTTGCAGTATAATATGGAAACCTGGATTGCTTTCCTAGTTGCATTGTTGATAGGAAGTATCATTTACTTTTCTTATGGTTATAAGCATTCTACCATAGAAGAATAATACTCTTCGAAAATCTCTTCAAACCACGTCAGCTTCGCCTTGCCGTATATATGTGACTGACTTCGTCAGTCTTATCTACAACCTCAAAACAGTGTTTTGAGCAACCTGCGGCTAGCTTCCTAATTTGCTCTTTGATTTTCATTGAGTATATAAAGTGAAAATCTGTTGAGTTATTGAAACTCAGCAGATTTTTATATGTGAAAGAAATTTCAATTTTTTTCTAAAAATAGCTTGACAGATTAAATTTTTAGGAGTAGAATGTTTACCAGTTAATTAAATAGTTAAGGAGTTATCTATGAAGAAAAAAAGTTTATTTTTAGTATTGTTAAGTGTCTTTCTTTTGTGTTTAAGTGCTTGTGGGCAGAAGGAAAGTCAGACAGGGAAAGGGATGAAAATTGTAACAAGTTTTTATCCTGTCTATGCTATGGTCAAGGAAGTATCTGGTGACTTGAATGATGTTCGGATGATTCAGTCAAGTAGTGGGATTCACTCCTTTGAACCTTCGGCAAATGATATCGCAGCCATCTATGATGCAGATGTCTTTGTTTACCATTCGCATACGCTCGAATCTTGGGCAGGAAGTCTGGATCCCAATCTAAAAAAATCCAAAGTTAAGGTTTTAGAGGCTTCAGAAGGAATGACATTGGACCGTGTCCCTGGTCTAGAAGATGTGGAAGCAGGTGATGGAGTTGATGAAAAAACGCTCTATGACCCTCACACTTGGCTAGATCCTGAAAAAGCTGGCGAAGAAGCTCAGATTATCGCTGATAAACTTTCAGAGGTGGATAGTGAACATAAAGAAACTTATCAAAAAAATGCGCAAGCCTTTATCAAAAAAGCTCAAGAATTGACTAAGAAATTCCAGCCTAAATTTGAAAAAGCGAGTCAGAAAACTTTTGTAACACAACATACAGCCTTTTCTTATCTAGCTAAGCGATTTGGACTCAATCAACTTGGAATTGCAGGTATCTCTCCAGAACAAGAACCAAGTCCAAGACAACTAACAGAAATTCAGGAATTTGTTAAAACCTATAAGGTTAAAACAATTTTTACAGAAAGTAATGCTTCTTCGAAAGTAGCTGAAACTCTTGTCAAATCAACAGGTGTGGGGCTTAAAACTCTGAATCCTTTAGAGGCAGACCCACAAAATGACAAGACTTACCTAGAAAATCTTGAAGAAAATATGAGTGTTCTAGCAGAAGAATTAAAGTGAGAAAAGAATGAAAATCAATAAAAAATATGTAGCGGGTTCGGTGGCAGTTCTTGCCCTAAGTGTTTGTTCCTATGAACTTGGACGGTACCAAGCTGGTCAAATTAAGAAAGATTCTAATCGAGTTGCTTATATAGATGGTGATCAGGCTGGTCAAAAGGCAGACAACTTGACACTAGATGAAGTTAGTAAGAGAGAGGGAATCAACGCCGAACAAATTGTTATCAAGATTACGGATCAAGGTTATGTGACCTCTCATGGAGACCATTATCATTACTATAATGGCAAGGTTCCTTATGACGCTATCATCAGTGAAGAACTCCTCATGAAAGATCCGAATTATCAGTTGAAGGATTCAGACATTGTCAATGAAATCAAGGGTGGCTATGTGATTAAGGTAGACGGGAAATACTATGTTTACCTTAAGGATGCGACTCATGCGGACAATATTCGGACAAAAGAAGAGATTAAACGTCAGAAGCAGGAACACAGTCATAATCATGGAGGCGGTTCTAACGATCAGGCGGTAGTTGCAGCCAGAGCCCAAGGACGCTATACAACGGATGATGGGTATATCTTTAATGCATCTGATATCATAGAAGACACGGGTGATGCCTATATCGTTCCTCATGGCAATCACTTCCACTATATTCCTAAGAGTGATTTGTCTGCCAGTGAATTAGCTGCTGCCCAAGCCTTCTTATCTGGAAAAGGTGGCCAATTAAGTACGGTTGAATATCGTTCTAGCAGAGCTGAAACAAGATCTACTCTAAGAACGAGTCAATCTGAGACACCTCAAAATCCTGCAACAGATTCTGAAAGTCAAAGTGAGGATTTAGCTAGTCTCCTTCAAGAATTGTACACTTTGCCACTTAGCCAACGTCATGTGGAGTCTGATGGCTTAGTATTTGACCCAGCACAGATTACAAAACGTACTGCAAATGGTGTGGCAGTGCCTCACGGGGATCATTTCCATTTCATTCCTTATTCGCAAATGTCTGCTTTGGAAGAAAAATTGGCTCGAAATCTACCAATTGGAGGTCAGCCAGTTCAAAGTCATTCTGATAATACGAAACCAAGCAGTCCTGAGAAACCAAGTTCAACCATTAAACCAAACTTTAATCTCAATACGCCGGCACCAAATCGAGGAACTGGAGGCGCTTATACAACGGATGATGGGTATGTCTTTAGTCCGACAGATGTGATTGAAGATACAGGAGACGCTTTTGTTGTACCGCACGGCAATCATTTCCACTATATCCCTAAGAGTGATTTGTCAGCAGGAGAACTGGCTGCAGCCCAAGCCTATTGGAATGGTAAACAGGGCTCACATTCTGTTACAAGTTCAAGTAAACCAAGTAGTGATAATGCTAAACCAGCCCAACCAAGTTTGACAGAGACTCCAAATCTGACTGTTACCCCAACATATCATCAAAATCAAGAGGAAGACATTCCAAGCCTTTTACGTGAATTGTATGCCAAACCCTTATCAGAACGCCATGTGGAATCGGATGGTCTAGTCTTTGATCCGGCACAAATTATCAAACGTACAGCTAACGGTGTTGCAGTGCCTCACGGAGATCATTATCACTTTATCCCTTATTCACAAATGTCACCGCTGGAAGAAAAATTGGCTCGTATGATAGCTGTCAAGGGACAAAATGGCAGTGTCTTGCCAAGTGTTACTCCTCTGAAGCCAGCTCCTACTACCAAACCTATAGCACCGGTGGAAAATAAACTGACAGAATTTGATGTCAACCAGGTTGTTAGAAAAGTTGGCGACGGTTATATTTTCGAGGATAAGGGCGCTAGTCGTTATGTTCTAGCTAAAGACTTAGCCAAGGATAAGATTGACGCTATTGAAAATCTCTTGTCAAAGAAAACTCAAGAGACACATGCGCTAGTTGCGAAGAAAGAAAATGTCGCTCCTCGTGACCAAGAATTTTATGATAAAGCATATAATTTATTGGCCGAGGCTCATAAAGCCTTATCTGAAAATAAAGGTCGCGTTTCTGATTTCCAAGCCTTAGACAAATTAGCGGAACGCTTGAATGATGAATCTTCTAATAAAGGAAAATTAGTAGATGATTTATTAGCATTCTTAGCATCAGTTACACATCCAGAGCGACTTGGAAAACCAAATTCTCAAATTGAATATACCGAAAACGAAGTCCGTATTGCACAATTAGCTGATAAGTATACAACCTCAGATGGCTACATTTTTGACGAACATGATATTATCAGTGATGAAGGAGATGCCTATGTAACGCCTCATATGGGCCATAGTCACTGGATTGGAAAAGATAGTCTTTCTGATAAGGAAAAAGCTGCAGCTCAAGCCTATACTAAAGAAAAAGGTATCCTACCTCCATCTCCAGACGCAGATGCTCAAGCAAATCCAACTGGAGATAGTGCGGCGGCCATTTACAATCGTGTGAAAGGTGAAAAACGAATTCCACTCGTTCGACTTCCATACATGGTTGAGCATACAGTTGAGATTAAAAATGGTAATTTAATCATTCCTCATAAGGATCATTACCATAACATTAAATTTGCTTGGTTTGACGACCACTCATACAAAGCTCCAAATGGTTATACATTGGAAGACTTATTTGCGACGATTAAGTACTATGTTGAACATCCTGACGAACGTCCACATTCTAATGATGGATGGGGCAATGCTAGCGAGCATGTCTTAGGTAAGAAAGACCACAGTGAAGATCCAAATAAGAACTTCAAAGCAGATGAAGAGCCAGTAGAGGAAACACCTGCTGAGCCAGAAGTCCCTCAAGTAGAGACTGAAAAAGTGGAAGCCAAACTCAAAGAAGTAGAAGCTTTACTTGATAAAGTAACTGATGCTAGTCTGAAAGCTAATGCGACAGAAACACTAGCTGGTTTACGAAATAATTTGAGCCTGCAAACAATGGATAATAATGGTATCATGGCAGAAGCAGAAAAATTACTTGCGTTGTTAAAAGGTAGTAATCCTTCACCTGTAAATAAGGAAAAATCAACTAATGAAAAATGAAAGTCTCGATAAAGAGGCTTTCATTTTTATTATGTATATACGAAAAATTCTTGACAAGCAATACTAAAAAGAGTAAACTATTAACTAGTTAATTAACTGGTTTATCATTTTATAGTGAATCAAATAGAGTTAAGAAAAGAGGAAAGAATGAAAATCAATAAAAAATATCTAGCTGGGTCAGCAGCTGCACTTGTTTTAAGTGTCTGTGCTTATGAACTAGGTTTGCATCAAGCTCAAACTGTAAAAGAAAATAACCGTGTTTCATACATCGATGGCAACCAACCAAGTCAAAAGGCAGAGAACTTGACACCTGATGAAGTCAGTAAGAGAGAGGGAATCAACGCCGAACAAATCGTTATCAAGATTACGGATCAAGGTTATGTGACCTCTCATGGAGATCATTATCATTACTATAATGGCAAGGTTCCTTATGACGCTATCATCAGTGAAGAACTCCTCATGAAAGATCCGAATTATCAGTTGAAGGATTCAGACATTGTCAATGAAATCAAGGGTGGTTATGTGATTAAGGTAGACGGGAAATACTATGTTTACCTCAAGGATGCCGCCCATGCGGACAATATTCGTACAAAAGAAGAGATTAAACGTCAGAAGCAGGAACATAGTAGTAATCACGGTGGCGGTTCAAACGATCAGGCAGTAGTTGCAGCCAGAGCTCAAGGCCGTTATACAACGGATGATGGGTATATCTTTAATGCCTCTGATATCATCGAAGATACGGGCGATGCCTATATCGTTCCTCATGGCAATCACTTCCACTATATTCCGAAGAGTGATTTGTCTGCCAGTGAATTAGCTGCTGCCCAAGCCTTCTTATCTGGAAAAGGTAGTCAATTAAGTACCGTTGAATACCGTTCAAGCAGGGGAGAAACAAGATCTACTCTAAGAACGAGTCAATATGAAACTCCTCAAAATCCTGCTACAGCTCCGGAGAGCCCAAATGAGGATTTAGCTAGTCTTCTTCAGGAATTATACGCTTTGCCACTTAGCCAACGTCATGTGGAGTCTGATGGATTAGTATTTGACCCAGCACAGATTACAAAACGTACTGCCAATGGTGTGGCAGTTCCTCACGGAGATCATTTCCATTTCATTCCTTATTCGCAAATGTCTGCCTTGGAAGAAAAATTGGCTCGAAATCTACCAATTGGAGGTCAGCCAGTTCAAAGTCATTCTAATAATACGAAACCAAGCAGTCCTGAGAGAACAAGTTCAACACCAAGTTCAACCATTAAACCAAACTTTAATCTCAATACGCCGGCACCGAATCGAGCAACTGGAGGTGCCTATACAACGGATGATGGGTATGTCTTTAGTCCAACAGATGTGATTGAAGATACAGGTGACGCTTTTGTTGTACCGCACGGCAATCATTTCCACTATATACCTAAGAGTGATTTGTCAGCAGGAGAACTGGCTGCAGCCCAAGCCTATTGGAATGGTAAACAGGGCTCACATTCTGTTACAAGTTCAAGTAAACCAAGTAGTGATAATGCTAAACCAGCCCAACCAAGTTTGACAGAGACTCCAAATCTGACTGTTACCCCAACATATCATCAAAATCAAGAGGAAGACATTCCAAGCCTTTTACGTGAATTGTATGCCAAACCCTTATCAGAACGCCATGTGGAATCGGATGGTCTAGTCTTTGATCCGGCACAAATTATCAAACGTACAGCTAACGGTGTTGCAGTGCCTCACGGAGATCATTATCACTTTATCCCTTATTCACAAATGTCACCGCTGGAAGAAAAATTGGCTCGTATGATAGCTGTCAAGGGACAAAATGGCAGTGTCTTGCCAAGTGTTACTCCTCTGAAGCCAGCTCCTACTACCAAACCTATAGCACCGGTGGAAAATAAACTGACAGAATTTGATGTCAACCAGGTTGTTAGAAAAGTTGGCGACGGTTATATTTTCGAGGATAAGGGCGCTAGTCGTTATGTTCTAGCTAAAGACTTAGCCAAGGATAAGATTGACGCTATTGAAAATCTCTTGTCAAAGAAAACTCAAGAGACACATGCGCTAGTTGCGAAGAAAGAAAATGTCGCTCCTCGTGACCAAGAATTTTATGATAAAGCATATAATTTATTGGCCGAGGCTCATAAAGCCTTGTCTGAAAATAAGGGGCGTACTTCTGATTTCCAAGCCTTAGACAAATTAGCAGAACGCTTGAATGATGAATCTTCTAATAAAGGAAAATTGGTAGATGATTTATTGACATTCCTAGCACCAATTACCCACCCAGAACGTCTTGGTAAACCAAATTCTCAAATTGCTTATACAGACGATGAAATTAAATTAGCGAAATTAGCAGGTAAGTATACAACAGAAGATGGCTATATCTTTGACACTCGTGATATTACCAGTGATGAGGGAGATGCTTATGTAACTCCACATATGTCCCATAGTCATTGGATTAAGAAAGAGAGCTTGTCTGAAGCTGAAAGAGTGGCAGCCCAGGCTTATGCTAAAGAGAAAGGTTTGATACCTCCTTCAACAGAGAATCAGGGTTCAGGAAATACTGAGGTTAAAGGAGTAGAAGCAATCTATAATAAAGTGGAAGCAGCTAAGAAGGTCCCACTTGATCATATTCCTTACAATCTACAACATACTGTTGAAGTTAAAAATGGTAGCTTAATTATACCTCATTACGACCATTACCATAACATTAAATTTGGTTGGTTTGACGAAGGACTCTATGAAGCACCTAAGGGTTATAGCCTTGAGGATCTCTTTGCGACTGTAAAATATTATGTTGAACATCCTGAAGAACGTCCTCACTCAGATAATGGTTGGGGAAATGCCAGCGACCATGTTCGTAAAAATAAGGCAGACAAAGACAGTAAATCTGATGAAGATAAGGAAGATCATCATGAATCAGACGAGTCAACCCGTCCTGAATCCAATGAAAAAGAAAATCATACAGGTTCAACCCCTTCAGTAGATAATCTTTATAAACCGAGCACTGATGAAGACGAGACAGAAGAAGTATCTAAAGATACAACAGACGAAGCTGAAGTACCTCAAGTAGAAACCGAAAAAGTAGAAGCCAAACTCAAAGAAGTAGAAGCTCTACTTGCTGAAGTAACGGATGCTAGTTTGAAAGACAATGTGACAGAGAGCCTATCTGGTTTACGAAATAATCTGAGTCTCCAAACCATGGATAATAATGGCATTATGGCAGAAGCAGAAAAATTACTTGCTTTGTTAAAAGGTAGTGAGTCAGTTACGACGAAACCAGCAGTATAAACTTTATACTATAAATCAAAATGATGTAAGAGTCAGTAGCAATACTGGCTTTTATTTTTTAAAATGATATAAAAATCTTGACAGATAAGCTTAAAAAAGGTAAACTATTTACTGGTTAATTAATTGGTTAAATAACCAGTTGAGAAAAACTGTTTAACCGAGAAAAAGAAGTTAAGAAATAGCTTCATCATTTATTGAAATGAGGGATTTATGAAATTCAATAAAAAATATATAGCAGCTGGATCAGCTGTTATCGTATCCTTGAGTCTTTGCGCTTATGCACTGAACCAGCATCGATCGCAGGAAAACAAGGACAATAATCGTGTCTCTTATGTGGATGGCAGCCAGTCAAGTCAGAAAACTGAAAACCTGACACCAGACCAGGTTAGCCAAAAAGAAGGAATTCAGGCTGAGCAAATTGTCATTAAGATTACAGATCAGGGCTATGTGACGTCACACGGTGACCACTATCATTACTATAATGGTAAAGTTCCTTATGATGCAATTTTTAGCGAAGAATTGCTAATGAAAGATCCTAGCTATAAGCTAAAAGATCAAGATATTGTTAGTGAAGTTAAGGGAGGGTACATTATTAAGGTAGATGGGAAATACTATGTTTACCTTAAAGATTCTGCTCATGCAGAAAATATCCGAACAAAAGATGAAATCAATCGTCAAAAACAGGAACATGGTAAAGACGATAAAGGAACTAGTGCTGAAGTATCAGTAGCTAAGTTACAGGGACGTTATACTACTGATGATGGTTATGTCTTTAATGCTTCAGATATCATTAAAGACACCGGTGATGGTTATATAGTACCACATGGTGGTCACTATCATTTCATTCCTAAGAGTGACTTGTCGGCAGGTGAATTAGCTGCCGCAAAAGCTTATTTATCCGGAAATACTTCTGCACTAAGTCAACCTTTGTCCTTGACAGCGAATAAGGAAATTTCTGCTGCAGATGATGGTTATGTCTTTAATCCTAATGATATTGTCATAGATACAGGTGATGCTTATATAGTAAGACATGGTGACCACTATCATTATATTCCTAAGTCATCTCTTAACAATCCCCCATCACACTCTAACACGGTAGAGTTAGGAAGTCCTTCTAATTCTACAACAAATAATCCGTCACCACATGTCCACCATGAGGAAGAGGATGGTCATGGTTTTGATGCCAATCGGATTATAAGTGAAGATTCAGAAGGTTTTGTCATGACTCATGGCGACCATAATCATTACTTCTTTAAGAAAGATTTGACACCAGAACAAATCAAGGCAGCGCAAGATCATTTGAAAGGAAAACCACTTGTAACACCAAGTCTAGCACATGATGACGATGACGATCATGATGAAGATGTACATGGTCATCACCATGACGAACATGACCATCGCTTTGATGCAAAACGAGTTATTAGAGAAGATGTGACTGGTTTTATCATGAGTCATGGTGATCATAATCATTACTTCTTTAAGAAAGATTTGACAGCAGAGCAAATCAAGGCAGCACAAGACCACTTGAAAGGGGCGAATACAACAACACCAAGTCCAGCTCATGATGACGATCACGATGAAGATCATCATGAACACGATCACGGTTTTGATGCCAATCGTGTCATCAGTGAGGATGAGCAAGGATTTGTTATGAGTCACGGTGATCACAATCATTACTTCTTCAAGAAGGATTTGACTGCTGATCAAATTAAGGCAGCACAAGACCACTTGAAAGGGGCGAATACAACAACACCAAGTCCAGCTCATGATGACGATCACGATGAAGATCATCATGGACACCATCATGATGAAGACCATAATCACGGCTTTGATGCCAATCGTGTCATTAGTGAAGATGAGCAAGGATTTGTTATGAGTCACGGTGATCACAATCATTACTTCTTCAAGAAGGATTTGACAGCAGACCAAATTAAGGCAGCTCAGGATCATTTGAAAACACACCATGATGCAGAGCCTATAAAACCTCTTGCTAAAACGGTAGAGTCTTTCTCAAGAGATGCTAGCGATGAAGAAAAAATTGCTTATATTTCTAAGACCTACGGTGTTCCACTTGAAGCTATTAGAATTTCAAACGGCTTCTTTGTCTTTGGAAATCCAGACCAAGCCTACGATCCAACTCATATCCATCCCTATGCTGTTCGTAAGGAACATGTTCGTTTGCCACTCCAAACTGGAAACCCAGAACTTGATTTCCTAAATGAACTTTACACGACTGCTTTGCGAGATGGAGTGTCTCCTTATAGTTTGCAGGTAGAAAATGGTAGTTTTGTGATCCCTCATGGAGACCACAATCACTACATCAAGGTTCAAACCAAGGGCTATGAAATAGCTTTGAAAAACAAAATTCCAGCTCTCCAATCCAACTATCAACCTGGAGCTTTTGATGAAAAGGCAGTTTTGGCAAAAGTAGATCAACTTCTAGCTGAAAGCAGAAGCATCTACAAAGATAAGCCTATTGCACAAAGACAGATTGAGTTAGCCTTAGGTCAGTTTACTGAAAACATGAAGAAACTGGCAACTAACTCTACAGCGGGTTATCTTGCAACTCTTGATCTCTTTGATAAGCAATATATCCATATTGATGAAAGTGTCAAACCTGTTGAAACAAGCGCTCTAGATAAGAAATATCAGGTCTTGATTGATAAAATCAACACACTGGATACAGATTCTTATGGACTTCCTAAGAAAGACCTTCTCGTTCGCCTCCAAGAAGCTAAGTTGGCCAAAGATGAGGCTGGTTTAGCAGCGGTTGAAGCACAACTTCAAGCTCTTCAAGACTTTAATGACCGAACAGGTGTTACAACTGTAGAATACATCAAGTATTTCTACGAACACGTAAATGACGGTCGTTTGAGTGATGAACTTCGCAACAAAGTAGCTCAGTTGACTTGGACCTTGTATCAATCTCAATCCTTCCTTAAGGCAGCAGAATTGAACAAATTATTCCCAAGCATCTATCAGGCAAAACAAGAAGTGGAAGAAGCTTTGAAAGCTCAGCCAACTACTGCTAAATCGACTCAGACAGTTCTAGATACTGAAAAAGTTGATAATCAAACTGCTAAGACAGCTATTTATGGCTTCTTGAAAGAATTGTACGGAGACTTTATGCCTGAAGAACATGTGAATCATGTTAGCAAGGAAGAAGTAGAAAGTCTTTTGAGCAAGGCAAATCAACTCTTAGAACAAATCCAAGAAGAAGGAATCAGACAATCCTTGGCAGAAGAAGTAGAAAATCTCAAAGCTGCCACAAACAAGGCTGATGCAGATTTGGATGAAGTAAACAGTCAGGTGAAAGATGTCTTGACTCGTATCGCTAGCGCCCTTCAACAAGAGAAGGAAAATGCTGAGCAAGATCCTCAGACGCTTGTTCTCTATCAAAAACTCTACGATATCCTCATGTCACTTCACGCTTACTTAGAAAACAATAAGGGTTCTGATGCGGACTTTGATAAGGTAGATGCTTTACTAGATCAACTTTCTGCTAAGAGTAAAGATAAAGCTGCTTTACTTGAATTGACAAAAGCTATTCTGGTCTTGAATCAAGAAATCAAGTCAAAATCAAGCGCAAGTGAAGAAGCAACTCCAGCAATAAATGCTGAAGCAAATAGTGAGAACACAAGTGCTGAGAACCAACCAAACGCAGCTGCAGAATCTAACAGTGAAACTGCAAGCGATGCAAACAAACAGAGCAATGCAACAGATTCTAAACCAGCTGAATCAGCTTCAGAAAAGGAAACAACAGATTCTAAACCTGCTGAACCAGCTTCAGAAAAGGAAACAACAGAATCTACAATAAGTACTGGAAATCAAGAAAAACCAGCAGAATAAAACGAAAGGCGAAGTAGCTGAGCTACCTCGTCTTTTTAGTCTTTATAAGCTACGATACCAATGATGGTATCAACTGCACGTTCCATAGTCTGAAGGCTGACGTATTCAAAACGTCCGTGCATATTTTCTCCTCCCGCAAAGATATTAGGAGTTGGGATTCCCATAAAGGAAATCTTAGAGCCGTCTGTCCCTCCACGGATTGGTTCGATAATAGGAGTGATACCCAGATCTTCCATAACGGCTTTGGCAATGGTAATTGGAGTCATATCTTTTTCAATGACTTCTTTCATATTGTAGTACTGGTCTGTCAAGTTTAGGGTGACACGGTCGCTACCAAGTTCTTGATTCATCTTATCAGCGATAGACTGCATAGCTGCTTTACGCGCTTCAAAGGCATCTTTTTCAAAATCACGAATGATGTAGCTTGCACGCGCCTCTTCGACACTACCTGTCACATTCATTAGGTGGTAGAAGCCTTGGTAACCTTCTGTTAACTCAGGTCGGTCATTCTCTGGAAGTTGATTATGAAAATCAATAGCTAGCTGTAGAGCGTTGACCATTTGCCCTTTGGCAGTACCAGGGTGGACATTGCGTCCTTGGAAATGCAATTCAGCACCCGCTGCTGAAAAGGTCTCGTACTGAAGTTCACCTAGTGGGCCACCATCAACTGTGTAGGCAAAATCCACATCAAAATCTTCTGCATCAAATTTATTAGCACCAACACCGATTTCTTCATCTGGACCAAAACCAACACGAATCTCACAGTGTTTGATTTCAGGGTGAGCAGTTAGATATTCAATAGCAGTCATAATTTCAGCAATACCAGACTTGTCATCAGCCCCTAGCAAGGTTGTTCCGTCGGTTGTGATGAGCATTTGTCCTGGATATTTTTCAAGACTCTTGAAGTCGGCTGGATCTAGTTTAAAACCAGAATTTCCAAGTTCAATCACACCACCATCGTAGTTTTCAATTACCTGGGGATTAACTCCTTCGGCATTAAAGTCAGCAGTATCCATGTGGGAGATAAAGCCAATCTTACGCGTTAAAGATGGATCATTGGCTGGTAAGGTCCCAATTGCAAAACCATTTGGCAGATAATAAACATTTTGCAGTCCAACACGTTTCATTTCAGGGATAAGAACATTGGTTGCGAAGTCAACCTGACTCTGCGTACTTGGAGTAGTAGTAGAGTGTTCATCAGAGCGCGTGTTGACCTTAACGTAGGTTAAGAATCGGTCCAAGAGATTTGGATAAGTCATAAAAAACTCCTTTTGAATTCATTTTTTCCATTGTATCATAGAAAGAAGAGAAAAACAAAAGACAGAAGTTAGGGAAATTCGCTATGTTGGCGTTTACTTATTAATGGATAAATGATAAAATAAACTTGATAAAAATATCACAAGGAAGCGATTATGAAAAAAGCAATTTTAATGATGACTTTCGGTTCGCCAGAAGAGATTACCTTTGAAGGTGTAGCTGATTTTTTCACAAATATTCGTCGTGGGGTGAGACCTCAAGACCACGAAATTCAGACTCTCTATGATAATTATGTACTTATTGGAGGTACGCCTCTGCAAAGAATTACCCGTGAAGAGGTTGCCTTAGTAGAAGCTAGGCTAGGAAATGAATATAGTGTCTATTTTGCCAATAAATTTTCCAGTCCCTTTATTCCAGATGTGATTAGTCAGATGGAAGCAGACGGAATCGAGCAATGTATTTGTTTGATTTTGGAGCCTCATTATTCTTTTTACTCTGTCATGGGTTATGAGAAGTTTTTAGAAAGTAAGCAAATTCAATTTTTAGTCATTAAGGACTGGTATCAAGAAGAGGCCTTGCTAAACTATTGGGCAGATGAAATTGCTAAGATTTTAAAAGAAGAAGTAAAGCAGGATAGCTTTAAAGTCATCTTTTCAGCCCACAGTGTGCCCATTTTTGCCTTGGATTTTGGTGACCCTTATATCGATCAAATTTTTGAAAATAGCAAGCTAGTTGCTGAAAAACTAGGCTTGAGTTCAGAGCAATATACTAACACTTGGCAGAGTGAAAGTGATATCGGGATTCCATGGATTAAGCCAGATGTTTTGGAGTATCTCAGAGAACAGAAAGAACATCCAGACCATTATATTTTTGTACCTATTAGTTTCATCAGTGAGCACATTGAGGTCTTGTTTGATAATGATGTGGAATGTTATGACTTGTGTCAGGAATTGGATGTAAATTACCATCGTCCACCAATGCCAAATACGGATTCTCGTTTGATTGATGCCTTAGTCAATACAGTTAGAGCCAATGAACATCAAGAGTTTAAGGAATTTCTCCCAGAAGAAGAGACCTTTGATGAGTTAGTTCCTTCAGACGAGACGAAAAACATTTTGGCTGAATCTCAAGATTTACAAATGCCAGAATTTGTGAAAAAATTGATTGAGAAAAAAGGTCGGGAAAATGTTAAGATGCCTTATCTTATTAAGAAAATGCTTGAGAAAGCAGGTAAGTTACCAAAAGAGTAATGAAAAAAGGATTTAGCTTTGCGCTAGATCCTTTTAATCGATTATTTTTTCTCAAGGAGAGCTTTGATTTCTTGAAGTACTTCCAACTCAGTTGGACCAGCTGGAGCTTCCTCAGCAGCTTCTTCTTTCTTAGTAAGGCTTTGAGCTTTTTCAATACCTTTGATAAGGAAGAAGAGAACAGTACCGATAACTAGGAAGTTGATAACAGCACTCAAGAATTTACCATATGTAACACCATTCCAAGCAAGCTCAGCTATGTTTTGTACTTTTGCAGCTTCCAAGGCTGGATTCAAAATAAGTGGAGTGATGATATCATTTACAAATGAAGTAACGATTGCACCAAAAGCAGAGGCAATAATCACACCGACAGCAAGGTCAACAACATTACCACGAAGCAAAAATGCTTTAAGATCTTTTAACATTTTCATAATTCCTTTCCAAAATTTTTACTCTTGATTATATATTAATTAAGAAGTTCTTGCAAGTTATATGTAAATTTTTTCTTATTTTTTAAAAATAAATACCTTACTAAAAATGTAATTGAGGATAATTATCAAGAATTGTGAAATAAAGGTTTCAATACTATTAACCTTGTCTATATTATTATTTACAAATTGCCCGATAATATTAGGAAACTGAGTTACAAAGAGAAAAGTTAAAAACAAGTCTAAAAGAAAAGTAGAAAGACGTGCTAGAGTAAATTTTACTAAACGGATTGGCCAATTCTGCCTAACTTGCTTAAATACAAGTCTATCATTTGTAAAAAAGGCAAATAGGATACCGATACTATTTGCTAGTCCAGTAGCAAGCAGTTCTTTATGGGTTAATTGATAAATGACTAATCTGGATAGAATGGAGACAAGAGTAGTTGCTACACCAAAAAAGAGATAGGCTAAGAGCTCATTCACGAAGAGACTTTGAATGCGTTTTTTCATACTTTTAGTATAGCATAAAGCAAGTTATTGTGCTATACTAGTAAGGTTGATTGAATCAACCCTTGGTGCTTAGCTTCTTTCACCAAGCATATTACACGCGGGCAACCGCCAAAGGAGAAAAGATGAAAAAATTAACTATTCGTGATGTAGCAGATATTGCAATCGTTGCTGCTATCTATGTCGTTTTAACTGTCACACCACCCCTAAATGCCATCAGCTATGGTGCTTATCAGTTCCGTATTTCAGAAATGATGAACTTTATGGCTTTTTACAATCCTAAGTACATCATCGGAGTTACCATCGGTTGTATGATTGCCAATTTCTTTAGTTTCGGACTGCTAGATGTCTTTGTTGGTGGTGGTTCAACCTTGGTATTCCTCAGTCTAGGTGTTTGGCTTTTTGCAAAATACAGCAAAGATTACCTCTTTAATGGATTAATTCGAAAAGATCATTTCTTTTTTTCAATCCTCTTTTCAATTTCCATGTTTACTATCGCTGCAGAGTTGAATATCGTAGCGGAATTACCATTTTTCCTTACTTGGTTCACAACAGGGATTGGTGAATTTGCCTCATTAATTATTGGTGCGATTATTATTGGTAAAATTGGTCGTCGAATTGATTTAAGCAAATAGAAGAAGATAAGCTAGGTAGCTCTTACCTGGCTTTTTCTTTAGGAAAATTTCTTAGGAAACTTGACAAGATTTTCTAACTGTAGTATACTTTTTAAGTAAGCTGATTTAGCTCAGTTGGCAGAGCGCATCCATGGTAAGGATGAGGTCGCCGGTTCAATCCCGGCAATTAGCATTAAATAGACAGAAAAAACCTTTATTTACAAGGTTTTTTGTTATGTCTGCCTCAAATTTTTCAAAGATATTTCTTATGTATCTGTGTAAATAAAACTAATACTCAATGAAAATCAAAGAGCAAACTAGGAAGCTAGCCGCAGGTTGATCAAAACACTGTTTTGAGGTTGTAGATAAGACTGACGAAGTCAGCTCAAAACATGTTTTTGAGGTTGTAGAGTCAGTAACCATACATACGGTAAAGCGACTCTGACGAAGTTTGAAGAGATTTTCGAAGAGTATAAAGAGTTTCGTCTGTTGACAAAAGTCATTCTCTTTAGTAGAATAGTAGATGCGATGAGTCGATAGGCAGTCTTCGGACTACTATTGAGCATAAGGAGGTCATAACGCAGGAGCGGACCTTGATGAGTTGTGTGAACCTGCTCATCACATGAAGATGCCTCTTAGTCCCTGGTCTAGCGACTGGGGATTTTTATTTTCCAAAAAATGATGAAAAAGCTTTGCAATTCATGGAAAAAGTAGTATAATACATCTATTATAGAAATTTTTAGAAAATTCCGAAAGAGGTTATTTATGGGATATACAGTTGCTGTAGTCGGCGCGACAGGTGCTGTCGGAGCTCAGATGATAAAAATGTTGGAAGAATCAACACTTCCAATCGATAAAATCCGTTTACTTGCTTCTGCACGTTCAGCAGGCAAGACTTTGAAATTTAAAGACCAAGATATTACAATTGAAGAAACGACTGAAACAGCTTTTGAAGGAGTTGATATTGCTCTCTTTTCGGCAGGTGGTTCTACATCAGCTAAGTATGCACCATACGCAGTTAAAGCTGGAGCGGTAGTAGTAGATAATACATCTTACTTCCGTCAAAATCCAGACGTTCCTTTGGTTGTCCCAGAGGTCAATGCTCATGCACTTGATGCCCACAACGGAATCATTGCCTGCCCTAACTGTTCAACAATCCAAATGATGGTGGCGCTTGAGCCAGTTCGTCAAAAATGGGGCTTGGACCGTATCATTGTTTCAACTTACCAAGCAGTTTCAGGTGCTGGTATGGGAGCGATTCTTGAAACACAACGTGAACTTCGTGAAGTCTTGAATGATGGTGTGAATCCACGTGATTTGCATGCGGAAATCTTACCTTCAGGTGGTGACAAGAAACACTATCCTATCGCCTTTAACGCTCTTCCACAAATCGATGTCTTCACTGACAATGATTACACTTACGAAGAGATGAAGATGACTAAGGAAACTAAGAAAATCATGGAAGATGATAGCATTGCAGTATCTGCAACATGTGTGCGCATTCCAGTCTTGTCAGCTCACTCTGAGTCTGTTTACATCGAAACAAAAGAAGTGGCTCCAATCGAAGAAGTAAAAGCAGCTATCTCAGCCTTCCCAGGCGCTGTTCTTGAAGATGATGTAGCTCATCAAATCTATCCTCAAGCCATCAATGCAGTTGGTTCACGTGATACCTTTGTTGGTCGTATCCGTAAAGACTTGGATGCAGAAAAAGGAATTCACATGTGGGTTGTTTCAGATAACCTTCTCAAAGGTGCTGCTTGGAACTCAGTTCAGATTGCTGAAACTCTTCATGAACGTGGATTGGTTCGTCCAACTGCCGAATTGAAATTTGAATTAAAATAGTCATAACGTTTAGGAGTTCATATGAACTCCTTCTTTGAAATAGAGAGGTGTTTTCATGTCTTATCAAGATTTAAAAGAGTGTAAAATCATCACAGCCTTTATTACTCCCTTCCACGAGGATGGTTCCATCAACTTTGATGCTATTCCAGCCTTGATTGAGCATTTATTGAGCCATCATACGGATGGAATTCTTCTCGCAGGGACCACTGCTGAGAGTCCAACTTTGACGCACGATGAGGAGTTGGAGTTGTTTGCGGCTGTACAAAAGATTGTAAATGGACGCGTTCCTTTGATTGCGGGTGTAGGTACCAATGATACGCGTGACTCGATCGAGTTTGTCAAAGAAGTAGCAGAATTCGGTGGTTTTGCAGCTGGGCTTGCTATTGTTCCTTACTACAACAAACCTTCTCAAGAAGGAATGTATCAGCACTTTAAGGCGATTGCGGATGCTTCTGACCTACCAATTATTATCTATAACATTCCAGGTCGTGTGGTTGTCGAATTAACTCCCGAAACTATGCTTCGTTTGGCTGACCATCCAAATATTATTGGTGTCAAAGAATGTACTAGCTTGGCTAATATGGCTTACTTGATTGAGCACAAACCAGAAGAGTTCTTGGTGTATACTGGTGAAGATGGAGATGCTTTCCATGCCATGAACTTGGGTGCGGATGGGGTTATTTCTGTTGCCTCCCATACAAATGGAGATGAAATGCATGAGATGTTTACTGCCATTGCAGAAAGCGACATGAAGAAAGCTGCAGCTATTCAGCGTAAATTCATTCCTAAGGTCAATGCCCTCTTCTCATATCCAAGTCCTGCTCCTGTCAAGGCTGTTCTTAACTATATGGGATTTGCAGCTGGTCCAACTCGATTACCTCTAGTTCCAGCACCAGAAGAAGATGCCAAACGCATTATAAAGGTTGTTGTAGATGGCGACTACGAAGCAACTAAGGCAACTGTAACAGGTGTCTTAAGACCAGATTACTAATAAGACAATAAAATCCGGCTCTTTGTCAACTGTAGTGGGTTGAAGAAAAGCTAAGATCTAGAAAGGACGAA